>NZ_JACJPW010000045.1 GCF_014696265.1 Aerosakkonema funiforme FACHB-1375
TCAAACCACACTCAGGACAATGGAACAATTGAGAACCACCCAGCTTGGGATGAACTTGACCACAACGGGTACAAGTCTTGCTGGTGTATTCCTCGGTTACATCAATCAATTTACGAATCTTAGTTCGCATTCGATGGGCTGCTTGCTTCATCCGTCGTCGTCGATTTCGACTTTGCTCTTGTCTCAGTTGATCGTGTAGGCAGAGTGCAATGCCCACCAGAGTAGAACCGCAATACCGCCGAGTACCAGCAAGGCTGAAATTGCGATCGCTTTCGGGGTATCGGCTCCCTCAAATTTCATGATGCCACGGTTTAAGTCGGTCATAGCGCTGTGATATCTCCTGCGTACTTAGCGCTGCAATGGTTGGTCGCAAAACGTTTCTTAGTCTAGATTAGCGATCGAAATACCTATCGTCTATGACTCTGATGGGTGAGAAACGAAAACTTTTGTTAAGACTTGGGTGGTATTAGCGAGGAAAAAGATCTGTGAAGTTAGCGCTGCTAATTTTGGCTGTTGTGGTAGGGTTGTTACTCCTGTTTGAACTGGGACTGCGTTTGCTGTTTGGTTTCGGCAATCCTCCAATTTATGTTGCTGATGAGCAAATTGGTTATTTGCTAGCACCGAATCAACGAACTCGTCGCTTTGGCAATCGCATTGAGATCAATCAGTATTCGATGCGGGGGTCTGACATCAGTAAGGAGAGATCCGCTTCGACATTGCGGGTGTTGCTGTTGGGGGACTCGATCGCTAACGGGGGTTGGTGGACGGATCGGGACTATGTTATTTCCGAGACGATCGCCGCACAACTGCGATCGTCTGTTCTTGGTAATAAATTTAACCAAATTGAAGTGCTTAATGCCTCGGCTAATTCTTGGGGGCCAAGGAATGAACTTGCTTATATAGAGCGTTTCGGCACGTTTGGCGCTCAAGTAGTAGTTTTGCTGATCAATACAGATGATTTATTTGCTACAGCGCCTACTTCTATACAAGTAGGACGCGATCGCAATTATCCAGAGCGAAAACCTGTGCTAGCTTTGGCGGAAGTGTTTGGCAGGTATGTATTGCCAGCGCCTCAACTGCCGGAGTTGGCAACGGTGAATGCTGAAGAGGGCGATCGCGTTAGCCGTAATTTAGCAGCCATAGAAAAAATTCAGGCGATCGCCCGTCAAAGCAATAGCCATTTTCTACTAGCAATGACACCCTTATTGCGGGAGGTCGGCAGTCCTGGCCCCCGCGATTACGAACTCAAGGAACGTCAGCGTCTGACTGACTTTACCCAAAGTCGGCAAATTATCTACATAGATTTTTTACCCTTGTTCAACTCAGCACAGCTGGCAGAACCTTTATACAGAGACCATATTCACCTCAGCCCTCAAGGGAATCGCCTAGTCAGCGAATCGATTGGCCGCAAGATTTTAGATTTCCAAATTTAGATTGCCGTCTGGAATTGCCAATCTGAAATTGTGTTATATCTTGAGGCTCGGCTGATTGGCACGCTCCAATTCTCGCGAATGCCAAACTTGACCGTCGAGTGCCATCTGTTCGATTAAACTTGCTAAGCGCAAGGCTTTGAGAGCTTGTTCGCCACCAACAGAAGGTTGATTGCCGCCCCGCACGCAGTTGACAAAATGCTCCAACTCTGCATGGAGTGGCTCAATATTGCTGGTGTAGACTTTTTCAATCAAACCGTCTTGCCGATAAAGTACTTGACCGTAGTCGGTCATGTAGTTGGCCGTTGTCTGGCGGTGAATCAGAATTTCATTGTTGAGAAAATCTGCTTCCGTCAAAGAGTTTTTACAATGGGCCGCAATGCGACGGATTTTTCGATGAGTGACCTTGCTGGCCGTCAAAGTGGCCACAATGCCATTGGCGAAGCCCAGGGTGGCAGTCACATAATCTAAATAGCCAGAATCGGAGGCGCGGCTACCGCTAGCTGTCAGCTTGACCACAGGCGCTGCTGCCAATTCCAGCAACAGGTCGATGTCGTGGATCATTAAATCCAAAACGACAGAGACATCATTGGCCCGATTCGAGTAGGGGCTCATACGGTGCGCTTCCAAAGCAAGCAATTCTTCGGTTTTCAGCACTTTGCCGAGCTCCTGAAAAGCTGGATTGAAGCGTTCGATGTGACCTACTTGTAGAATTCGTCCTGACTCAGCTGCTGCATTGACGAGGGATTCAGCTTCGGCAATACTGGCGGCGATCGGTTTTTCGATGAGGACGTGAACCCCATGTTGCAGACAGGTCATTCCGACTGCATGATGCAGTCGGGTAGGTACTGCGATGCAGACTGCTTCCACATGAGGAAGTAGGTCTCGATAATGTTCAAAAAAGCGAACTCGATACTTACTGGCTGTATCCAGACCGCGCTCGACGTTAATGTCGGCGACACCTACCAGTTCGACATCTTTAAGTAAACTGAGAACACGGGTGTGATGCTGTCCCATATTGCCCACCCCGATGACCCCAATTCGCAACGGTTCCGGTTGATTTCGTTGCACGTAAGCGTTCGCAAATCTCACGGAGATGCTATCTTGCACTCTGTTATGCTCCTCCACCACTTTGGGTCTTATCCGAGTCGAGGCCGGGTCGCCCCGCCCTTACGCCGTCAAAAACCATCAAGATGGTAGCACAGTGTCCTTCTTGATTAAGAATTTCTAAGTTGAGTTTATGTTCCTACACATTAGAAGTTGATCGAAAGGTCTTTTTGTAGTAAAGGCGACCTATGTGCAGACCGTAGAGTTATATTTACAACATATGACAAGGGTGAGGAAAAAGTGGTAAAAGCGGTTATTTTGCTGTCTGGGGGGTTGGATTCGTCAACCGTTCTATATCAAGCAAAGGCTGATGGATGCGATTGTTACGCTCTTTCGTTTGATTATCGACAGCGCCATCGGCGGGAGTTGGAAGCGGCAAGGGCGATCGCTTTGTCTGCTGGTATCGCAGAACACCAAATGGTCAACTTTGATTTGCGCCTGTGGGGTGGTTCTGCTCTCACGGATGTAAAGATTGATTTACCTAGCGATCGCTCTCTCGCTGATATGTCTCAAAATATCCCCATCACTTATGTGCCAGCCCGCAATACCATATTTTTGAGTTTTGGGCTAGCTTATGCGGAAGCCATAGGTGCCCAACGAGTTTACATCGGCGTCAATGCTTTAGATTATTCCGGTTATCCAGATTGCCGTCCCGATTATATCCAGGCAATGCAGGAAGTGTTTCGCTTGGGCACGAAACAAGGTCGGGAAGGAGAAGCAATAAAAATTATAACGCCTTTGATTAATTTAAAGAAAACCGAGATTATTCAATTAGGAAATAGCTTAGCTGTACCTTGGGAAAAAACTTGGTCTTGCTACGCTGGCGAAGAATTGGCTTGTGGAGTTTGCGATTCTTGTCAGTTGCGTTTGGCAGCTTTTGCCGAATTGGGATTAAAAGATATGCTGCCTTATTCAATCCTGAAACAATTTTAAGGTTTTTCCATAACTAAAGGTCGGTGTTTGAGTTGTTGGTGCGGCTGTCATTGTCTGGTGCGATCGCTTTTTGTTCTGAGGAGTCATATCTATTGCTGTGTTGCAGAAAATCCGGTGAGGCTTCTAGGCGTCGAATGCGAATTTGATGCAAGCGCGGCCCTTCAGTAGAAACAACCGTAAATTCCAGATTTTTATACTGTAAAGTTTCTCCTGGATTGGGAATTTTTTGCAGCTGGTAAAGGATAAAACCACCTAAAGTTTGATACTCGTAGATAAGAGGCAAATTCAAATCTAAAAGATCGTTGAGTTCCTCTAAGTTCATCTGCGCTTGTACCAGAAAAGTTTGCTCGTCCAAACTTTGGACAATTACTTCTTCGTTACTATCTAATTCGCCACTATCGCCAATGATTTCGGCAATCAGATCGTTGAGGGTAAGCAAGCCAGCGGTGCCGCCAAACTCATCGACTACCATTACTATTGATTGGTGCGATCGCTGCATCATTGCCAATAATTCGCTCAAGGGAGTATATTCTGGTACAAATCTGACTGGGCGAATCCACTGCTGAATTGGTGTTTCCAGAGTCAAGATACCTTGGGCTAAAGGTTCGGCTAGTTCGATGAAGTCAATGTAGCCGCGAATGTCATCCAGGGATTCTCCCATGACGGGATAGCGAGAGTGTCCTGTGGCGGCGATTTCGTTCAAGAGTGTATGGAAGGTGGCGGTGCTGGGAATAGCCGCTATGCTGGTGCGGGGAACCATCACTTCTCCAGCCAAGACATCGCCAAATTCAAATACGTTTCGCAGCAGTTCTCGTTCTTCTGCTTCCAGTCCGGTGGATTCGCTGGAGGTGGTGATAATCCGTTGCAATTCTTCTGGGGTAACAGGCGGTTTCCAACCTTGTCCTGTGTAGCGGATACCCACAAGTCGCAACAGCAAGCGGGTGGATTGATTGAGAATCCAGATAAAGGGTTTGAAAAAGCGGGCGATCGCCAGACTCAGGGGTGCTAAAATTCTTGCTAATTGCTCGGAGTAAAGCATGGCGACGGTTTTGGGGCAAAGTTCTCCCAAAACAATCTGCAAGTAGGCGATCGACAAAAAAGCCATCGGTACGGCTAGAGTATGGGCGATCGCAATACTCATCTTTTCCGGTAGAGGCAGGTGCGCCATCCAGTTCGCCACCAGGACTGCCATTGTACTTTCGCCAATCCAGCCTAAAGCCAAACTGGAGAGAGTGATACCGAGTTGGGTTGTAGAGAGAAGGCGATCGATACTTTGTTGCAGGTGTTGTACTGCTCTAGCCTGGGCATCGCCAGAATCTACCAAATGGTTGATGCGCGATCGACGCACCGAGACTATGGAAAACTCAGCGGTAACAAAAAAAGCATTGATTGTAATGAGCAGCAGCACCGACAATAACCGCAGCACGGTGTCTGGCCACGTTAGGAAAGAAACTTGACTTAATCCCCGCTCAGCGACCGAGACAAGCACAAAGGCGGTAACCATTTGTAAAAAAGGCACGTATGCCAAAGGCAAAAGACAAAATCCAAACCAAAAAGCAGCAACCATAAGTCAGAATTCAGAAGCCGTTCCGATCGTGCTTCTGTTGATTTTTGACTTTTGCCTTCCTATCTTACTGGAATATCAGAGGTTTGGAGCCGCAGTTGTTGATCCGGGTAGTCCGTCAGGGTCAGGGAAAGTCGATCCGCGCCTTCAAGTACAGAGGTAGGGATACTCACCGTTCCCGAAAATGACTCCCCGTTGGGAGGCAATTCTCCTGGTAGGCCCTCTGCGCTGGCGCTCAAGGGACGACCCCGGTTATCGGTGACATCCAAAAAGCTGTATAAAAATTTTACTGGCTGGTCGCCCTCGTTTTTCAAGCTGACATCGAGCAGTAAAGTGTCTTGCTGCTGTTGCACCGATCGAATTTCGAGGGTAACGCCTTTATCTTTGGAAACGATCGGAAATGCCGCATTGGTTGCAGTAGATTCAGATGGTGAAAGTGATTTAGTTCGCTTTTCGCTAGCCTCATCATTTTTGTCTGCCTTAGCTTGCTTCCCTTTACCCTGCTTTCTGACGTTGACACTTTTGATGATATCTGCTTCTTTTAACATTACCAGGGGTTGTGTTCCCGCCGGTGTCTCCTTATAATTTTTCGTTTTGGCTGTTGGGCGAGCATCCGGTTGACTTACGCCTTTGAGAGCTTCGTGTCCCAAAGCAAATCCCCACATTCCGCTTACCAGGCCAGCCCCAAGCATCAGAACCAGCAAAACTAAAGTTAACGCTACAGTCGAATTCAACTTCATAGTTAATACGGTTTTACCCTAATTTCCCTACTTTCGATCCAGCTGACGATTTATATCTTAGTTAATATCTAAGGGTTGTCGAACTAAGCTGACTGATTATACAATAGGAAGGCGGCTTGCTCAGGACGAAAGGATCTGTGGCAAACGTGCGATCGCAAATTACCTAAAATACTCCGCGCCCTTGGCTGATTGGGGAAGTAGGGAAACGCTCGTTCGCGAAAGAGCTAATATAATACAAGGGTAACTACAAATCTACGGCAGTTGGCCGAGCGGTTTAGGCAGCGAACTCATAATTCGCCCCAGGCAGGTTCAACTCCTGCACTGCCGATATTCAGATCAAATAAACCATTGTCTAACTCCCAGTGACAGTTTGGACATAAGGCGGCTATATTATTTCACCTCAAGAGGTTTTTGCCGTTTCGCTCTCATTGCTAAAATAGGCGTTTCCGATCCCCTAAAATCGATTGATTCGCTTTCATATTAGTGCGATCGCACTAAATCGCACTGTATCCGAGATTATCTGAGCTTATCGGAGCGGGGAAATAATCCTCATAAACCGGGTTTCTCCTGGTTTATCGCAACGGCTCTTGCGGATTTATGGGAAAAAATGCTTGTTCTGTTACAGTTGAGTTCGATGGTGGGTGACGGCACGAGAACTAAATTATCGATCGAATGTAGGGGCGGGGTGACCCCGCCCCTACTTATCGCCCGTGCCTAACCCACCCTACGATTAGATAAGTTTGTATTATCACCACAAAAACGGGAGAGCCACCCAAAGAAACCCGATTTCTTCTCACCGACAAAAAATTGAGCGAAACCCTAGCGCGGCGGCTGTTCCTGGTAGATAAACTCTGTGCCGGGAACCGAGGTGTTTCCTTTATAGGAATTGAAAGAAGGTAGTTGAAGCAAGGAACTATTATAGGGATTAGGCAAATCTGGAGTGCGAAGGTACGGATCGCTCGATGTCTGTTCTCTTAGGACATTCTTGTATAGTTGGTGAATTGCTTTAGCATCGCTGTTAATTTCATTTTCCACATAAGGGCCGAAAAGCAAATTTAACTGCCGTTCAATAGAACGATTTCTGAAAGCTTCTCTATCGTGGCTGAAGAAAGTGCGATCGAATAATTCATCAATACCGTAACTTCTTGGACTGATGTATGTTCTGCGTGGGTTTAAGGGTTCTGCATTTGCCTGAGAAGCAAACGCAAACAGGGTACAAAAGGTACTCACCATCGCAGCACCTATAAGACCGCTACGCCGTATACTCATAACTTTCACCCTCACTTTTCCCAAATATTAACCTATCTTTGGGTCTAAGATCGTTGTTGGCTCTTTCTAATTATCAACTGTAATGACCAGTGGAATCAAACAGTCAGGCGATTTAGCTGTTATTTCGGTGACTTCGGATCTCTCGACGCTGCGCCAGCAACTTCTAGATTTATTCTGCCAACTGGCTTATAAAGAAGGCGATTTTCTTCTCTCTTCCGGTCAGCGTAGCACTTATTACATTAATGGTAAATTGGTAACGCTGCATCCTCACGGAGCTTTGGCGATCGGACGTATTTTGTTATCGATGTTACCTACGGATACTGAGGCAGTAGCAGGTTTGACTTTGGGTGCAGATCCGATCGTCTCTGCCGTCAGTGTAGTTTCTGCTTATGAAAATCGTCCAATTCCGGCTTTGATTATCCGCAAAGAAGCCAAAGGACACGGTACGAAAGCATACATCGAAGGCCCGGAATTACCGCAAGGTGCAAAAGTGGTGGTTTTGGAAGATGTGGTGACGACTGGCGGTTCGGCGCTGAAGGCAGTTGAGCGACTGCGAGATGCGGGATATGTGGTTGAGGAAGTGATTTCGCTGGTGGATAGAAAACAGGGTGGTGCTGAGTTATACCAATCTGTTGGGTTGAAGTTTGAGGCGGTGTTTGCGATCGGGGAGATTCAGGAGAGATATAAGCAATTGAAAGTTTAAACTAAAGTTGGAAATTGCTAATTCTAGCCGTGATTTGAAAGGCACGGCTAGATGAGGATATTTATAGTAATGCAGGTGATAAAGTAGTGTTGATGATAGTATATAATTGTATAATTTAAATAAGAAAGCGTAAAGTAGAATTTTCAGGAAAAAATAGTAATGGCACAAACACCAGATAATGAAAACAAAAGGGTGAGATGGACAGATGAAATGCTGGACAAATTAGCCTCAGATGTTTCGGAACTAAAAGAAACTGTTTCGGAACTAAAAGAAGGCGTTTCGGAACTAAAAGATAGCGTAGATGGTGTGAGGATTACAGCGCAGGCTTTGTTACAATTAGCAGCGCAGCAACAGCAAGAAAATGAAGCTAGAAAAGCTGAATTAGCAGCGTGGAAACAAGAAAATGACCGCCGTTTTAACGAATTGGAAGAGTGGAAACGAGAAAGCGATCGCCGTTTCTATACGTTACTAGATGAAGTGCGTTATTTGAATAGAAGAGGCGATCGTAATAATGGGGAAAGTCAGCAATGAAAGTGGTAAAGTAGTGTGGAAGATGGGAAGATAATTAAATAATTTCGATGGAGTCAGTCAGGTGGGAATTGGAGGAGAAAATATTTATGACACCAACTCCAAATAATGAAAACAGAAGGGTTAGATGGACAGATGAAATGCTGGACAGTTTAGCTACTGATGTTTCGGAACTAAGAGAAAGCGTTTCGGAAATGCGAGAAAGTATCTCGGAAATGCGAGAAAGTATCTCGGAAATGCGAGAAAGTATCTCGGAACTAAGAGAAAGTTTTTCTGAAGTCAGAGAAAGTGTTTCTGAAGTTCGAGATAGCATAGATGGGCTGAGAATTACAGCGCAAGCATTGTTACAGGTAGCAGCGCAGCAACAGCAAGAGAATGAAGCTAGAAAAGCTGAAATAGCAGAGTGGAAAGAGGAAAGCAATCGCCGGTTTTATACATTATTGGAGGAAGTGCGTTATTTAACTAGAAAAGTCGATCGTAATAATGGGGAAAGTCAGGAATAAACGTCGTGAAGTGTTTGCTATAGCTAACCAATAAGTAAGGTAAAATACTATGATTACTGCTACAAATATTAAACATTGAAGTGATAAATTTATATCCCAGGATTATCTGATGTTAAGCTTTACTGATGGAATACATAATAATTTTCAGCGTAATTATAGAGATAAATTAGCAAAATCACGAATAGCTCTACGGTATTGATTATTATTAAAAAATAAATCTCCGTTGTTGTGTTTTGCACCTGGAACTAACAGCAATTGTTTGCGATAAGATGCAGCTTTATAAAGTTTTTCGCTCATTGTATAAGGAATCATGGGATCGTCAACACCATGAACGAATAAGGCAGGTATTCGTAAAGATTTAACTTTCTTAATAGAGTCAAAGCGATTAGTTAAAAGTAACGAGATTGGAAATATCCGAAAGTAAGGGTAACGGGCGATTTGATTTGCCATAGAAGTGAAGGAGCTTTGGACGATTAATCCCGCTGCTTCTGGGTGTTTTATAGCTAAATCAATAGCAACTGCGCTTCCTAATGAATGACCGTAAATAAAAATGCGATCGCTAGGAATTTTTTGCTGATTTACGAGATAATTCCAAGCTATTTCTGCATCTTGATATAATTGTGATTCTGTTGGGAAATTACCTTTGCTTTTGCCGTATCCTCGGTAATCAATTAAGAAAACTGAAAAACCTAATTGCTGAAAGCGATAAGCTTGGTTAATGTTAGAACCAATATTTAATCCTCTGCCGTGTAAATAAAGTAAAGTTCCTAAGTTTGATTTTTTAGCTTGTATCCACCAACCGTGAATTTCACCGCCACCTAAATTTTTAGGTACTGGTAAATAAATATTTTTGTAATTTATCTTGTAGAAGTCAGGAGTTTTCTGAAAATTATGTGTTGGTAGGAAAATCAAGCGTGGCTGTACAAAGAATAGGATAACGCAAATTAACGTATAAACAATGAATAAAGTTGAGCATATTTTGAAAAAAAGTTTTCGTTGAGATTTTCGCATATTTACTCAACAGCGGGGTAAGCGATGCCACTATTATACTCGTATACTAGAACATAACTGCGAATAAAGTTTTCATCAATGGGACGATTATCTGAAAGTTTGATTAACTTAGTTTGTGGGAAAGGTTCAGGTAATTTGTGACAATGAGAAATAACATATAATGTTTTTACTCCTATTTCTCCATTTTCTTTCTCCCACAAACCTTCATTTTGAGTTGATGGTAGGCATTTTTCAAGTAGGTTATTTGTCAGATGAGTGTTTGGTTTTGGATCTAGTTCAACTAACTCTAAAATAGCCTCATATCTAACCAAACTATCTTCACCTAAAGCAAAATAAATTTTGCGGTGTCCGTGAGTTTTTACAGCTAATTCAGCAGATGTCCATTTTAAATAGGAACGAAAAGTAATCCGTTCTTCAGGGTTTTTGTTACTGGCATCTTCAAGATGTTGTTGATAATTACGGCAAAATACAGCACAATTTGGAGTAGTTTTGATTTTTGATTGTAAACTCATTTTTAAGATATCCTTAGTAGTTAAGGTGGGCAATGCCCACCCTACTATATTAACCTTGAACTACTGGCTCTTTAGCCAAAAACTTCTCCAATTCTTCTAATGCTTCGGCGTCAACTTTTGTCTGCATCGGGCAGAATTTCGGGCCGCACATCGAGCAGAATTCAGCGGTTTTGTAGATATCTGCTGGGAGAGTTTCGTCGTGATATTCTTTGGCTCGATCGGGATCTAATGCTAACTCGAATTGGCGGTTCCAATCGAAATTGTAACGCGCTTTGGAGAGTTCATCATCGCGATCGCGTGCGCCCGGACGACGGCGGGCAATATCGGCAGCATGGGCAGCTATTTTATAAGCAATTAACCCATTTCGCACGTCTTCTGCATTCGGCAAACCTAAGTGTTCTTTTGGTGTTACATAGCACAGCATCGCCGTACCGTACCAACCAGCCATCGCCGCACCGATCGCAGAAGTGATATGGTCGTAACCGGGAGCAATATCTGTTACCAATGGCCCCAGCACGTAGAAAGGTGCTTCCGAACACTCTTCCATTTGCTTCTTGACATTAAATTCAATTTGATCCATCGGTACGTGACCTGGCCCTTCCACCATCACCTGTACGTTATGTTCCCAAGCTTTGCGGGTGAGTTTGCCCAGAGTTTTCAATTCCGCAAGTTGGGCAGCATCCGAAGCATCGTGAGTGCAACCGGGACGGAGAGAATCGCCTAAACTGAAAGAAACATCGTATTTCTTGAAGATTTCGATGATATCTGCGAAGTGGGTGTAGAGAGGATTTTGTTTGTGGTGATGCAGCATCCACCGGGCGATGATACCGCCACCGCGAGAAACTATTCCGGTAATGCGACTTTTCACCAAAGGCAAGTATTCAATTAGAATACCCGCGTGAATCGTCATGTAATCTACGCCTTGTTGGGCGTGCTTTTCGATGATGTGCAGAAAGTCATCCGGCGTCAAATTTTCCATTTTGCCGTGAACGCTTTCTAATGCTTGGTAAATCGGAACAGTACCGATGGGAACTGGGGAAGCGTTGATAATGGCAGTGCGAATTTCATCCAAATTACCGCCGCCGGTGGATAAGTCCATCACGGTATCGGCACCGTATTTCACCGCTTGTTTCAGTTTAGTCAGTTCTTCCTCAATACCGGAGGAGTTGGGGGAAGCGCCGATGTTGGCGTTAACTTTACACTTAGAGGCGATGCCGATGCACATGGGCTCTAAGTTAGTGTGATTGATATTGGCGGGGATAATCATTCGTCCCCGTGCCACTTCGTCGCGAATCAAGTCAGCTGGGAGATTTTCCCGTAGGGCGACGTGTTGCATTTCTTCAGTGATAACGCCTTGGCGGGCGTAGTGCATTTGAGAAACGTTACTTTGCCCGCGACGCTTCGCTACCCATTCGGTACGCATATTAATTTCCTCGAATAAACAGCTTCCCTCCGCCGGTATTACCCGGACTCAGGTGCAAAGGGTTTGTTCTCAGCCCGGTTTGAGGGGCACCCCTAGCTATGGCTGTTGATTGTAGCATCCGTTTGGGTTACATAGAAGCAAGTATGAAAATCTTAATGGGTGTGTTTGCGAAAAAGTAACGGTAACGGTATATTCGTGGCGGAATCGCTGTGCTTGAAAATCTGCGATCGCTATAAAGTAATTTTAGGCTGTAAATTTCTTGATGGAAAATGCCATATTTTTCCTTTTTATTTTTTTTAGCAGTTATGTATTGCTGCCACGAAAATTGGTATTCTGCAATACTCGTGTGAGTTTTGGAACGGCACGGCTCAAAAACAAGTTTGGACAACTTCTAATTTACAGAGCGAAATATCCGGATAGGTAATTTACTTGGAGGAATATGCTGTTGTAACAATTCGATTAACTCATTGATAGTCAAACAAAGGGAGAATTATTGTGGCAACTATTGCTAGTCCAACCCTAACTTTAACTCCATTTACTGAGGGCGGTCAACAAAAGGTAAAAATTGAAGTTAAATACAATGTAACTTTCACTGCCAATGAAGTTATTTTACAGACAGATGGGTTTAAATTCCAAGAAGTCATCCAGGTATTGGGAGTAGATGCGCCTAGTCCAGTAGATCAAGTTTTGGTAAGCAATATTCTACCAACTCAAGACATAACCATACCGGGTGCAGGAGTTGCTGTTTCCCGGACACGTACAGCCAAGGCACTGAGAAAAGATCTGCAAGAAGATCCAACGACAGGAGATGCTGATGAGATCCGCTGTAGCATTCAAATTATACCTGTTGCTGCTAGCGCATTCACAAATACAGTGTCTTTAGCAGGGTAATCTTTGCGCTGGATGAGGGTTAATTCTGGTAAGTAATATGGGTTGATAATATGGGGTTGCCGCTCAGGCAACCTCATTCTTATATCTATTTCTAGATTTTATTCTAAATTCATTTCTTCTAAAGTCATTTGAATATTTCTTGAAACCGTGCAAACTCATCATCTGTTAACAGCTGTCTTTCTGCTTTGCTGATTTTGAGTTTATGAGCTTTATTATAAAGTTCAAAAGCCAGATCGATCGCACTACACCAAACACCAAACTCTGCCAACGCCCCGCCAGAGGGTTACATTTATCGACGATCGCTTGCCATAGCCTAGTCTGTTGTGCTACTGAAGGCGATCGCACCTAATCGTCTAACCTGGGTTTGCAGTATCGATCGTAACCTTGCAGTCAAGCTGCTTTTACTTGGGAGTCGGAGAGGCTTGTGACCTAGATCACAAGCATTATAAGGACAAACTCACATAGAAATACAGTTTAAAAGCACCGGATTTATACGTAATGTTCACAAAAGCTTAAGGTAGCCAATCACGCAGCGAACTAGGAAAACAAGGAATAATTTACTTATTCCTGATTCTTACTGCGGTCATATGCTAGAACAACCTCAAATCCCCAATCATCAACTTCAAATCGAACTTAGCATTTGTCAGGCTAATAAAAATACGATTTTAATTATCGACGATGCTATTAGTAATTTAGAATTTTTGCGCGAAATTCTCATCAATTTAGATTTTAAGCTATTGTTTGCGACCAATAGCGAAACAGCTATTTATCAAGCCGAATATTACCAACCAAATCTTATACTTTTGGATACAACATCACCAATTATTGACGGCTTTGAAACTTGTCGTCAGTTAAAATTAAATAAACTTACTAAAAACATCTCTGTGGTCTTGATGACTGAAAAAGCAGAAACGGAATGCAAAATTAAAAGCTTTAAACTTGGAGCGGTTGATTATATTACAAAACCCATACTGCCAGCAGAACTTTTAGCTAGAGTTACAACCCACCTAACTATCCAGAACCTGCAAAAGCAACTGGAAGAGCAAAATGTACGCCTGCAAAAGCAGATGGAGACAGAGCGGTTGATTGCTTCTATGCAAGAGCGTATCCGTAAATCTTTGAACTTAGAAGAAATTCTCAATACAACTGTAAATGAAGTACGGCAGTTTCTCCAAACGGATCGCGTGATTATCTACCAATTTAAATCTAAGCACAGCGGATTTGTAGCTGTAGAATCTGTTAGCCCAGAATGGACATCTGTTTTAGAAAACGCAAGTATAGATTCCTACATTACAGAAAACTTATTCAATTTTTATAGAGAAAGAGAGGATAAAGACATAAAAAATATTTATCCAGGTGAATTTAACCGTTGCTATGTTGACTTATTAACTCGTTTTCAAGTCAAATCAGACTTAGTAGTTACGATCCGGCAGGGAGAAGAATTATGGGGATTGCTGATCGCTCTTCAGTGTTCGCGCTCGCGACAGTGGCAGCAAGTAGAAATAGATTTACTCAAGCAATTTGTTACGCAAGTGGGAATAGCTATTCAACAAGCTCAACTTTACGAAGAATTGAAGATGGCAAATCGAAAATTGCGTCGCATTGCCAATTTAGATAGCCTGACGCAGCTAGCAAATCGCCGTCGATTTAATGCTTACCTAAATCAAGAATGGCGGCGTTTGCAAATAGAAGAATCTGACGAATTCAACTTTTGTAAGAGCGCATTGCCTTTGTCTTTAATTCTTTGCGATGTCGATTTTTTTAAACTTTACAATGACACTTACGGACATCTAGCAGGAGACTTCTGTTTGCAGCAAATCGCCCAAGCTATTCAAGCAGCGGTGAATCGTCCGGGTGCTTTGGTAGCTCGTTACGGGGGAGAAGAATTGGCGGTAATTTTGCCAAACACAAAGCCAAGGGATGCGTTTTACTTAGCCGAACAAATCCGCAGAAGAGTAAAAGCGTTGAAAATCAGTCATACCAGATCCCCAATCCGCCAGTACGTTACTCTTAGTTTGGGGGTTGCTAGCACGGTTCCCAGTGATGTATCTTCGCCTGCAAAGCTAGTAGTTGCGGCTGATAAAGCTCTCTATAAAGCGAAAAAGCAGGGTCGCGATCGCACTTATATAATAGGGCTGGAAGACTGCCGCTGCTCGCATTAAGAATTAGGGATATCGAGGAATCTGCGGCGAACAGCAAATCAAAGCCGATCGGGGCTTCAGCTCTGATTTTAAGCTCATTAGCTTGTAATTTTGAAAATTAACCTCTTCTGGCGCGAGCAATTGGATATCATAGGTAAGGATTTTTACCTGTTAGCTTGAAAATCTACTTATGCAAACAACCAAGTCGATCGGTAAAGTCATCGCTGGCGCAATGCTATCCTTGACTGTGGCAATCATAGGGGGACAAGTTGTACAGGGGAGCGAAAACCCTGTTTCTCTTGTAAAGACTACTTGCGTTGGTAGTGGCCCCGGTCGCTGGCGTCCGGATAGGGAAGATGTTGCTATTGGCAGAGCGGTCTATAAAAGTTTGATGAATCTGAGTCCGAGTAATGGCTCTGCCGCTGTTACTTGTAGAATCAGACCAGAAAATTCCGAACCCAAATTTCAAACTCTTCAGCTGGAATTTGGTATGCTGGACCGAGATACAACCAGTCCTCCCAACACTGTCAATATTTACTTGGATGGGCGGCAAGTTGCTACTCGAACGGTGACAGCGGCGCAGACAGCCTCTTTGTTATTCAATGTTGTCGGTGTTAGCAATGTTTCGATAGAAACCATCTGCTCTAGTTCTTCTGAATACTGTAGCCGGGTTTATTTTTTTAAAGCTTCCCTGGAGCGTATCCCTCAGCCGGAGCGCCTGAATAGATCTGAGCCACAGCGTCTCAACGTCCCCGAGCCACCACCGCTGAGAAAATAGCGGTAAGGTTTTAAGTAGACTTGTTGAATTTGAAATTCTATGACTTGTGGCGTGGGATTATCAAAGTCAAACCAATTTTCTCACTACTTGAAGCCCATGAAGCCCAAAATTACTAACATGGTGGCATGGCAGCAAGCCGAACTACTGATGCAACCTGCCTTTCTCCGCGTCATCGATAACATTCGCAAACAGTTGGAGCAATCTGTTTGGAAGGGGACTTACGAAGAAGTGCAATACCCTTATCCGGGGTACTTGCTTTGTTTGCAACATCGAGACTATCAAATGAGTGTCAATTTGTGGGATCTATGCTATCAAGTGTGTTTCGTTGACTACCAACCCACACACAGCGAATTGGAAAGTCAAGAAGTTGATATCGATACAAGTCTCATCGATGAAACTGGGGATGTGGATTGGGAGCGTTTGGAGGTAAAAACAAGGGCAGTGGTGGAACAAGTGTTTGCTGATTTGCCGGATGTTTAGTAATTTTTTTGACGCAAATGTACGCAAAAGAAAACGCAGAGGCACGCAGAAATGATTGAGGCATTGCGAGATGTAGAAGTATCAATTGGAGCGAAATTTGAGGATTCGGTAGCTGTTAGTTTTGGCAATGATGCGGCAGCTATTTTGGCGGTACAAGAAGGGGTGGCTTTGTGCGATCGCTCTCACTGGGGTAGAATTCTGGTTGGCGATGCAGATCGACTGCGATTTTTGCACAACCAAAGTACCAACGATTTCCAGAAACTCAAACCAGGAGAAGGTTGCGATACTGTTTTTGTCACCTCTACAGCTCGCACAATCGATTTAGCCACTGGCTATGTGTTGGAAGATGCTGTGTTGCTGCTGGTTTCACCCAATCGCCGCGACAAGTTGATGAAATGGTTAGACCAATATATCTTTTTCGCAGATAAGGTCAAGTTAACCGATATTACAGATGATACGGCTACTTTTAGTTTGATTGGGCCCCAAAGCGATGCGATTTTGGAAAAGTTGGGGGCTGAGTCAATTATCGGTCAAGCTTACGCCAGTCATCAATTATTGCCGATTTTGCCTAACCCCTCTTCCGAAGCGGGGGATAAAGTTGAGGTTCGCGTTGCTGTCGGTAGCGGTTTGGCAATACCGGGATACACTTTAATTGTTCCTGCTGGCGATGCGGCAAAAGTTTGGAGTAACTTAGTGCAAGCGGGTGCTGTGCCTATGGGCTCTAGCATTTGGGAACAATTAAGAATAGAACAAGGACGCCCAGTACCCGATCGCGAACTAACTGAGGATTACAATCCTTTAGAGGCGGGACTGTGGCAAACAATTTCCTTTAGTAAAGGTTGCTACATCGGTCAAGAAACTATTGCCCGATTGAACACTTATAAAGGAGTCAAGCAACAACTTTGGGGTATTCGTCTGCAAGCACCTGCCGAACCAGGTAGCATTATTACTGTTGGAGATGAAAAAGTCGGTAAACTTACCAGCTATACGGAAAGCGATCGAGGTTGCTTCGGACTGGGTTATGTTCGTACAAAAGCTGGCGGTAAAGGACTGAAAGTGCAGGTAGGAGGAACGGAAGGTGAAGTAGTAGATGTACCTTTTATTACTCACGAATAACCATAGAATCAAGTGTCTAATCTTTTACTTGCGGATGAAATTTAGCATACAACATCGATTTGACTGGTTTTCCGCCCTGCAAGTGTCGATCGATAATAGTCGCTACTTCCTCTGGCAGTACGCGATTATACCAGATTTTCTCCGGTTGGATTAGCACCATCGGGCCTTGGCCGCATTGTCCCAGGCAAACGGTAGAAGCGATCGTTACCCCAGCAACAGGGTGTTCCTCAAAAGCAGCTAAAACTTTGGCTGCGCCTTGTTTGGAACAAGTTTTACTTTGGCAGATCAGCACTTTTTTGCTAGTAGTTGAATCATTTTGCAATGCGCGTTCTGATTTCATATTTACCATTATGGGGGCAGGTGAATGCGGAAAACTAACAGAGGTGGAAAATGGAAGTGCGATCGCACCTTTTAATTATGAAGATGGAGATATAACTTATGAAATCAGATTTTCAGGCAATGAGTCGCAAAGAATTACGAGCTTACATCCTCCAACATCGAGATGATGATGAAGCTTTTTATGCCTATATGGATAAAGTACAAGCGGAGGGAACTTGGATAGAATTTCCAGCACCTAAGTCTATTGATGATTTGAAACATTTTCCAGAGTTGCTGGAAAAACAACGGCAAAAGAGACGAGAAGAAGAGTAAGTTGGATGGGTGCGATCGCATTTTATTGCGCTGTTATCCATAGCCAATTATCCTGTAGGGACACTGCATCATCAAATTAGCTCACTCAATTTTAATTATGCCGTGTCCCTGCAAAAATGTGTAATATTTATTTGTCAGAAAAGTGAGTGCTGAGAACTAAAATAGCTCTGGGAAAAATTATCAGGTTTAACTCACAATATTTTGCCATAAATCGGCAGCAATAAAACTTGACATACATTTGTTGTTGGAATCACGGCATTGGGAGCAGCTAGAGTCATAGCCAAATCTAGATTATCTATGAATATACTTGAATATCAACGAGCCCTCTTATTCAAAAGTTCACTAAGACGTTTAATCTCAAATTGTTGCTTTTCAATTTCAGATTGCTGGTTTTCAATTTGAGATTCTAGATCTTTAACTTTTTGTCTAGAATCTGCTATTTCTTTGGATTGAATTAATATTATAGCTAGACAAATCAGTATAATTAAGGCTACCAAAGAATAGAAAAATTTTTTGATGTGCTGCTAATGCGTTGATTTGCGTGATTGTCATTGGTCAGTGGTCAATTGTTAATTGTTATTTGTCATTTGCTATTTGTTAATAGCCAAAAGTTAGTAGGAATTTTCTCTTGACCAATGACCAATGAGCAATGACTAATCAGGTAATAGTTCTTTTGATGCCATCCATTCCCGATTGTAAAGTCGCGATTGATAACGACTGCCGCTATCGCAGAGAATGGTGACAATCGTGTGACCTGGGCCCATTTGCTTGGCCAAGGCTACAGCTGCACCTACGTTGATACCGGAAGAACCGCCCAGAAATAGGCCATCTTTTTTCAACAGTTGGTAAATTACGCGCACAGCTTCTTTATCGTCAATTTGGATCGCGTCGTCGATCGGCACATCTTCCATGTTAGCGGTAACGCGACTGTTACCAATTCCTTCTGTAATCGAATTGCCTTCCATTTTAAGGTCGCCTGTTTTGATGTAACTGTAAAGCGCACTGCCCATCGGGTCTGCCAAAACAGTTTTCACATCGGGATTTTTTTCTTTCAGGTACATCGCCACACCTGCTAAAGTACCGCCTGTTCCGGTAGCGCAAGTGAAGGCATTAACTTGACCGTTCGTTTGTTCCCAGATTTCTTTTCCGGTAGTCTCGTAATGGGCGCGACGGTTGGCTAAATTATCGAATTGGTTAGCCCAAATGGCGTTTTCCATCTCGAAGGCAATTCTGCCAGAAAGTCTCACATAGTTATTCGGGTCTTTGTAAGGTACGGCGGGAACGGGACGCACTTCTGCACCCAACGTCCTCAACATATCCATTTTTTCTTGGGATTGAGTATCTGGAATGATAATCAGGCATTTGTAGCCTTTGGCGTTGCAAATGTGGGCCAATCCGATGCCTGTGTTGCCTGCGGTTCCTTCTACTACTGTACCGCCTGGTTTGAGTAAGCCTTTTTGTTCGGCATCTTCGATAATGTAGAGGGCGGCGCGGTCTTTCACTGACCCGCCGGGATTGAGAAATTCTGCTTTGCCGAGGATTTCGCAGCCGGTTTCTTCGCTGAAGCTGTTTAACCGAATTAGGGGCGTGTTGCCAACTGTGCCTATAAAGCCGTTTTTGATGTCCATTTTGGGATTTACCTGAGTTCCTTTAAAATTTTGACTTATTGGGGTATTTTAGGATTTATAATTTTTTGGGAGTGCGATCGATCTTTCTACCAAACTTTACTCATATTAAGCACAAATCCAGGTAATACAGGATCGCCGCTAACTGTATCGGGATTATCTAAACATTCTACTTCTTGACCTGGACGATAAATATAAACTTGTCGCTGCTTTCGGTCAATTAGCCAGCCTAACTGTACTCCTGGCTCTCTCATATATTCTGCCATTTTTTCTTGTAATGGTTTTAGGTTATCGGAAGGTGACCTGAGTTCAATTACAAAGTCGGGACAAATAGGAGCGAACTTTTGTTTTTATTCAGAAGAAAGAGTATTCCACCGTTCTAATTTTATCCAGGAAGCATCGGGCGATCGCTCTGCACCTGTTGATAGTTTGAATCCGGTACTTGGGCTAAAAGCTATACCAGTAGCATCTTGTTCTGACCATACCCATAGCTGTCCTAATATGTTAAATTCTCTATTTCCTGTTTCCGAACCTGTGGGGGGCATAATTATTAATTCTCCAAATTTGTTGCGTTCTATGCGTAAATCGCAATTGATTTGGCAGAACTCAAAAAATTGCTCGTCTGTCATTTGCAGTGCTGGCGGCATCCGCAATACTATGAGTTCGGAAAGCATATCAATTTCCTCAAGGGTTACTCCTACTAAATAACATTATGACTGAACCATAAAGTGTAACAACATACCTAAAAAAAGGTGGGCAATGCCCACCCTACTTTGAGTTTACTTGTCGGGTTGAGGTGTCATCCGCAGATAGGGTTTAATTTCTTGGTAACCTTTGGGGAATTTCTCCTTGAGGACTTCGGGATCTTTGAGAGAAGGGACAATCACCACATCATCCCCATCTTTCCAGTTAACTGGAGTCGCTACACTATATTGATCCGTCAGTTGCAGGGAGTCGATGACTCGCAGGATTTCGTCGAAATTGCGACCTGTGCTGGGAGGATAGGTGAAGCTGAGACGCAATTTCTTTTGCGGGTCAATTACGAAGACTGTCCGAACGGTCACGGTGTTGGTGGCGTTCGGGTGGATCATGTCGTAAAGGTCAGAGACTTTCTTATCCGGATCTGCCAGAATGGGATAATTGAGAGCGACACTCTGGGTTTCTTCGATATCTCCAATCCAGCCTTTGTGAGATTCCACGTCATCTACGCTCAGAGCGATCGCTTTGACGTTGCGCTTGTCAAATTCTGGTTTGAGACGGGCGACTTCGCCTAGCTCGGTGGTGCAAACTGGTGTATAATCTGCGGGGTGGGAGAAAAGTACGACCCAGCTATCGCCTGCCCAGTCGTAAAAGTTAATTTCGCCTTCGTTCGATGCTTGAGTAAAGTTGGGTACGGTGTCGCCAAGTCTAAGCGCCATAATAATTGGTTTCCTCTGATCTGAAACCGCTAAATCATTTACTTTGAGATCATGCCATAAATACTCCCGTTGTCCGAGCGGAGTTTAGATATTTTAAGAATTGGGGTCGGGGAAACGGGAATAAATGCCTATGCCTGGTTTGGCGATCGCACCTACCCATAGTTACAGAGGATCTAGACTGAAGGATGGGGAAAGTGCAACTTAGTGCAAAATGTAGCTATTGGCAAAATCGAGCTAATCGCTAAAATCTGTGTTGGGGAAAATCATTTTTCAAGCGATCGCTTTACTGCTGGGACTGTGGTTGGTCTATAACCTGCTGTCCCATTTAGCAGTAGAAATTCTATGGTTTAACGAAGTTTCGTATCTGTCGGTATTTTTGTTGAGTCTGAAGACGCAGCTGGGGTTGTGGGCGATCGCATCCACTGCTAGCACAGTCTTTATCGTGCTTAATCTGTGGATAGCGCAACGGTGGCAGCATCCCAAACCAGAAACAACGAAAGAACAGATACGGGTATCTTCTGTCACGAGGAGGATAAAGCTGCCCTGGCTGATGTCTGCTGTGGTGGCATTGAGTTTCCTAGTTGGGATGATGTTAATTCATTACGGTCGGGCTGCCTTAAACTTTTGGCAACCCGATCGCAGCAGTGCTACTGCGCCACCATTATTACCGCCTCGTTTCGATTTCAGTTCGATTTGGCAGATTTTGGGGTTGCCGCCCGGGCAAATTTGGTGGCTGGGTGTATTGACAATTATGGCGATTCCGATTATTTGTCGCCCCCAGTTTTGCTTGAAAGCGGTCGGGCTTCTCATGAGTTTATGTTTTGGTGCGATCGTATCCGGATACTGGGCTGAAGTTTTGCAGTATTTTCATCCCACATTATTCAACCGCACCGATCCGTTATTTCATAGAGATATTAGTTTTTATGTATTTATTTTGCCCGGTCGAGAATTACTAGAATTTTGGCTATTAGGATTATTTTTGTACACCTTTTTAGCTGTCGCATTAGTTTATTTACTATCTGGAGATAGCCTCAGCCAAGGAATTTTTCCCGGTTTCAGCAGGTCACAGCAGCGCCACTTATACGGACTGGGCGGTGCTTTTATGCTTAGTATAGCTTTTAGCTATTGGTTACGCCGCTACGAACTGGTTTATTCCAATCGCGGAGTTACTTACGGTGCCACTTACACGGATGTGACGGTGCAATTACCTGTTTATACCGGGTTAAGTTTTCTCTCACTGGCGATCGGAGTTTTCCTGCTGTGGCAAACTGTTTTTTGGTTTCCAAAAAAGAAGCCTTGGTTAAATAGGATAAGTAAAATTTTGCCTATCTTTTTCCTGTTTTGCGTCTTTACTTTTGCCGTTTTATTGCCGAATGCAGTGCAACGGTTCATCGTCCAACCCAACGAATTAGCAAGAGAAATACCCTACATAGAGCGCGGCATTACCCTCACACGTCAGGCATTTGGTCTTGATGATATCGAAGTCAGAACATTTGAACCTGAAGGAGGGCTAACTTATGAAAAAATCCAGGCTAACGATCTGACTATTAATAATATTCGTCTTTGGGATACGCGCCCCCTATTGCAAACTAATCGACAGCTGCAACAAATTCGACCCTATTACAAGTTTGCTAACGCCGATATCGATCGCTACACCTTGAAAAGCGATAATAATGATACTGAAAAGCGGCAAGTGATTTTGGCGGGACGGGAGTTAGATTACAGTGCTGTACCAAAAGAAGCTCAAACTTGGGTAAACAAACACTTAATCTATACTCACGGTTATGGTTTTACTATGTCTCCTGTGAATACCGTTGCGGCTGGAGGGCTGCCAGATTACTTCGTTAAAAATATTAATAGCCCCAATCCAAATAAAGGTGGTGGCTTGGAAACTTCCAGTCAAAAAATTAGTGTTAGCATTCCGATTAATTATCCTCGAATTTATTATGGAGAAATTAGTGATAATTATGTTATTGCTCCAACTAACGTGAATGAGTTGGACTATCCAGCAGGTGATGAAAATGTCTATAATTCCTATGATGGACGGGGTGGTATACGCATTAATTCCTGGTGGCGTCGTTTAGTATTTGCTGAATATTTAAAAGATTGGCAAATGCTTTTTGCTGAAAACTTTACGTCGAAAACTAAAGTGCTTTTGCGCCGCAATATCGATTTGCGAGTTAGGACGATCGCTCCTTTTTTACGTTATGACAAAGATCCATATCTTGTAGTTGCTAATGCAAATTTATATGAAGCAGATAAAAGTTTTTCCTCTACTTCGCGAAATTATTTGTATTGGCTAGTCGATGCCTATACTACAAGCGAGCGCTACCCTTATTCCGATCCCGGCGATGACAAATTTAATTACATACGCAATTCTGTCAAAGTTCTGATTGATGCTTACAATGGCAAGGTATTTTTCTACATTTCCGACTCCCAAGACCCAATTATTAATTCCTGGAAAGCTATTTTTCCGGAACTATTTAAACCATTAAGCGAGATGCCTGTAACGATACGCAGTCATCTACGTTATCCAGTAGATTTTTACAGCATCCAATCGGAACGATTGCTAACTTACCACATGATCGATCCGCAAGTTTTCTACAATCGCGAAGATGTTTGGCAGATTCCTACCGAAATTTACGGTAACGAACCGCAACGGATGGAACCTTACTATTTAATTATGAAGTTGCCTACAGAAACAAAAGAAGAATTTATTCTGTTGTTGCCATTTACCCCCAGCCAGCGCCCTAATTTAATTGGCTGGCTAGCTGGACGTTCGGATGGAGAAAACTACGGAAAGCTATTGCTTTACCAGTTCCCTAAACAAGAACTGGTATATGGAATAGAACAAATTGAAGCGTTAATTAACCAAGATCCCGTCATTTCCCAGCAAATTGCTCTATGGAATCGCGAAGGTTCGCGAGTGCTGCAAGGAAATCTTTTGGCGATTCCGATCGAGAAGTCTTTGATTTATGTAGAACCGCTTTATTTGGAAGCAACGCACAATAGTTTGCCGACATTAGTAAGGGTCGTTGTAGCTTATGAAAACAAGATTGTGATGGGAAAAACTCTCGAACAAGCAATTAAAGCAATTTTTATGCAGCCGAAACCCACTCCACCAATTGTTCGAGAAAGATAATAGTATATAGTTGATTTTTAATGGTTGATTGGAAATGACGACAATCCAAAAACTATGAAACTTCTCCTACTAGAGGCGCAGGCGAGGAGATGCGATCGCTCACCAAATACAAAAATACCGCAAACTACCATTGTAAACTTTTTTTGCATTTTGCAGAAAATCTAAAAAAATCTTTACTTTTTTGGCTTTCCCGTATGCTGTACGATCGGCAGATGAGATTGTTTTGTTTGTATTATCACTGTATAAGGCTTTTTCCTATCTTAAGTTTTATGTCCGCAAATTCGCCCTTTCACACTTAGCAGGGGAGAGCCGCTATTTTTTGCTTGTCATTGATATTTGACAAACAGAAAAAGCCCTTGCCACACAGGAACAAAAAAGCTAACCTAAAGAAAGCTATTTTTTCAAATTAGGTCAATGATTTACGAACGTGTTAAAACGGCGATCTATAGGGTCATTAACCTATCTTCACAGACATCGAGAATTATTAAAATTTGTTTCAAACAACTAATTTACAGGGATAAAATTATTAAATTTCTTCCGCCTGTTCTTCATAACTAAGATTAATTATTCATTTGGAAAAACTCTAAGGGCTGGTGTTTGTAGCCTAATTGTATATGTGAGGCTAAAAGAAGTGAATTCTGTAAATTGGTTTATGGAACTGGCCTTGATGTTCTTAGTTCAATTTACCAAAGAATTAAAATCGAAAGCGAGCGCAGGATTTAATAGCGCTATCTCGCTCTGGAAAGGGCCTGCAAAAAAAACAATCCCCCAGGACGAGAAAATCGAAATAGGGTTGGAGCGAGGAGAGCTAATAAAAATAGAACCAGGTAAACTTGCTAAAAAAGACGCAGAATTTATAGGTAGTAATATGCAGAACGCTGTACATAACATACATTATTCTCTAGCACTATTGGCTGAATATCCCAACGCTTCAAAAAGAGAAAAGAAGCAATATTTAAGCCGAGTCGCATCCAATCAAAAGAAAATGAAAGAGTGGGTTTATGACAATCCAAATAAGTTCAAACATAAGTACGATTTAGTGGAAGCAGAAATAGCACGAGTATTGGGTCAAAATGAGCGAGCAAACGAATATTATCAACTAGCAATTCAAGAAGCTTCTCAAAACGGATACATTCAGGAAGAAGCACTAGCAAACGAACTAGCAGCAGAGTTTTATTTATCTCTTGGTATAAAGAAAGTAGGGGAATTCTATTTAACTCAGTCTTATTATACCTATATTCGCTGTGGAGCCAAAGCAAAGGTTAAAGATTTAGAAGAAAGATATCCTGAGTTTTTCTCGTCCTTAGTTCACCGCGAAACCATCAGTAAAGATGTTGCCATGACAGCTGCACCGACGATGGGAAACAGTTCGGCAGAATTGCATTTGGTGACACTCACAAAAACTTCGCAATCGATTTCCACTAAAGGTTATGAAAGCGTGCTAGATATAAGCACAGTGATGAAAGCCTGTCAAGCGCTTGTCGGTGAAGTTGTGCTGGATAATTTACTGGCAAAGCTGATGCTTATCGTTATGGAAAATGCTGGAGCAGAATCAGGTTTCCTCATTCTCAACCGAGAAGGTAAACTACTGATAGAAGCGTCCGGGAATATGGCCAAAAATGAGGTAAAAGTACGGCAATCAATGCCAGTTACAAGTAGCGATATATTGCCTGTATCTGCTATTAATTATGTGTCTAGAAGTCAGTCATATGTAGTTTTAAACGATGCACGTACTGACGGAAAATTTAGCAACGATCCATACATCATCGCACACCAATCTAAATCTGTTTTATGTACTCCTATACTCGGTCAAGGTAAGTTAATCGGCATTCTTTACCTGGAAAATAGCTTAACTACTGGGGCATTTACTCCGGCACGATTGGAAATTTTGAAATTGCTCTGTTCTCAGGCAGCAATTTGTTTAGAAAATGCTCAGCTTTATGAAGCTCAAAAAGAGTATGCCCAGACCCTAGAGATTAAAGTGCAAGAACGCACCCAAGAATTACAGCAGGAAATCATCGTTAGAAAACAAACAGAATTGGCTTTGCGAGTCGAGCAAGAAAAGTTCGCCAAAGCTTTTCTGTCTTCGCCAAATCCGATCGCAATTACCAATTTTTCAGATGGCACATATATTGATGTCAACGATAGCTTTTCGAGTATATTTGGTTATTCTCGCTCGGAGGTGAGCGGCCATACAGTACTGGAAATGAATATTTTAGCCAATCCAGAAGAGTTTAATAAATACAAACAATTATTGCAAGTAGATGGAAAAATACGCAATCAAGAATTAAATGTCCGCACTAAGTCAGGTGATATAAGGACGATACTTTTATCTTCAGATCGGATCGATCTGGGTGGAGAAGTGTATATCCTTTCGGTTATGAACGATATTACCGATCGCAAACGTGCAGAAGATGCGCTGCGACAAAGTGAGGAACGCTATCGTGCAGTTGTAGAAGATCAAACCGAATTAGTTTGTCGTTTCAAACCTGATGGTACACTGACATTTGTCAACGATGCGTATTGTCGATATTTTAATGCCAAGCGATCGGAACTAATCGGGCATAGCTTTGAGGGTTTAGTGCCGGAAGAAGATAAAATTAATATCGCACAGTTGCTTGCGTCTTTAAATTCAGATAACCCCATAGGGACGATCGAACATAGAGTTTTGTTTGGGAAAGTGCAAAGATGGCATCAGTGGACAGACAGGGCAATTTTTGACGAGGCAGGCAACTTTATCGAATTCCAGGGAGTAGGTCGAGATATTACCGATCGCAAACAAGCAGAAGATGCTTTACGAGAATCGGAAGCTAAGTTTAAAAAAGCAAAAGAAGCCGCAGATGCAGCCAATCGAGCCAAAAGCGAATTTCTCTCTAAAATGAGTCACGAACTGAGAACGCCGCTAAACGCTATTTTAGGCTTTACCCAAGTCCTAGCGCGGGGTTCTTCCCTCACTAAGCAACAGCAGGAACATTTAGGGATTATTAATCGTTCCGGAGAACATTTACTCACCTTGATTAACGACGTACTGGAAATGTCCAAAATCGAGGCAGGCAGAATCGAACTGCACGAACATAGTTTTGACCTGTTTCGCCTCCTCGATACGCTTGCAGAAATGTTCCAGCTTAAAGCTGAATCTAAAAGATTGCAACTTATTTTTGAGCGTTCGCAAGACATACCCCAATATGTCAAAACTGACGAAAGTAAGTTACGTCAGGTGTTAATTAACTTACTAGGTAATGCGATTAAATTTACTGAAAAAGGTAGAGTAATATTACGGGCATCATTGGCTGAAAAAAGGATAGGAGAAACAACTATTCAATTTCAAGTAGAAGATACAGGCCCTGGCATCGCAGCAGAGGAATTGCCAACCTTATTCGATCCGTTCGTACAAACAGAAACAGGTAAGAAATCTCAGTCCGGGACAGGCTTGGGTTTACCTATTAGCCGTCAATTCATACAACTGATGGGCGGAGATATCACCGTCAGCAGCAGATTGGGTAAAGGAACAATTTTTCAATTTAATATCCAAATTAAGTTAGCTGAAGCGACGGAAGTTCCCAATCAAACACTGAGCCAAAAGGTAATTGGTTTAGCAGCAGACCAACCTCAGTATCGCATCTTGGTAGTTGATGATAAATCGGAGGGCCGATTGTTGCTTTTTAACCTACTTTCTCCACTAGGTTTTCAAGTGGAGGAAGCTGCTAACGGTGCAGAAGCGATCGCGATTTGGGAAAATTGGCGACCGCACCTAATTTGGATGGATATGCAGATGCCTGTGATGGACGGATATGAGGCTACTAAGCAAATCAAAGCAATCCAAAAAAGCTATAGTGAAGAAGGAAATCATTATTCTGAATGCCCCGTACCTCCACCTGTAGTTATTGCTTTAACTGCGAGCGCTTTTGCGGAGAACCGCGCTACGGTTTTAGCTGCGGGATGCGATGATTTTGTCAGCAGACCTTTTCGAGAAGAAGTGATTTTTAGCAAAATGTCTGAATATTTGGGGGTGCGTTATGTCTATGAAGAATCAGCGGTCAAACAAAAATTACAAATACCAAAACAAACCACTAGCTGGCAACTCAGTTCAGAGGATTTGGCTGCTATGCCAAAAGAGTGGATAGTGCAACTATACCAAGCTGCTAAGGCATTGGATGAGGACAAGATCGTACAACTGAGCGAACAAATTAAAAATTTAGATGCACGTCTAGCTAACTCCTTGGTAGAGTTAGCTAAAAAAGTTCGTTTTGATAAAATTACAGATTTAATTGAGCAAATTAATCATGACTGAAGATCTCGAATCAAAAGGAAAAATTTTAATAGTTGATGATACTCTCGACAACATCAACGCTTTAGCCACTATATTGACGGACTGTGGATATAAAGTTCGCAAAGCACTGCATGGGCAAATGGCGCTGATGGGAGTGCAGGCTTCTCCTCCCGATCTGATTTTGCTCGATATCAATATGCCGGAAATAAATGGTTATGAGGTTTGCAAAAAACTGAAAAGCGATGACAAAACTCGCGAGATTCCTGTAATTTTTTTAAGTGCCCTTGACGATGTACTCGATAAGGTAAAAGCTTTTTCTGTGGGTGGAGTAGATTACATTACCAAACCATTTCAATTTGAAGAGGTTTTGGCGCGAGTTGAAACGCACTTAACCATCCAGCGCTTGCAAAATAAACTTGCCGAACAAAATGCTCTCCTGCAAAAGTCGTCAGCTTTAGAGCGGGAGAAATCCCAACAGCTTGAGCAAGCTCTGCACCAGTTACAACAAACTCAAGCTCAATTAATTCAAAGTGAAAAAATGTCTTCACTGGGACAAACAGTGGCTGGCATTGCCCACGAAATTAATAATCCAATTAATTTTATATATGGCAACCTTCGCCATATAAATGACTACATATCTCAGATGCTGCAATTAATTCAAATATATCAACAAGCGTTGCCCAATCCTTCCACAGATATTCAGCATTTGCAAGAGTCGCTAGACATAGAATTTCTCGCTGAAGATTTACCGAAACTTTTAGCTTCTATGAAGGTGGGTTCTGAAAGAATCAGAGATATTGTGTTGAGTTTGCGAAATTTTTCCCGCCTTGGTGAGGCGGAACTCAAACCAGTAGATATCCATGAAGGACTTGATAGCACTTTGATGATTTTACAGCATCGCCTGAACGAACAGCCTAATAGCCCAGCTATTACAGTAGTAAAAGCATACGGAACGCTACCTTTAGTTGAATGCTATGCAGCTTTAATTAATCAAGTATTTATGAATATTTTGAATAATGCGATTGACTCTTTGGAGTCACGCTTCGCGAACGATGCTTTGTCAGAGGATAGTACCGAACAGTTAAATCCATCACCTACCATTAGTATTAGCACGCAAATTAAGGAGGGCGATCGAGTAATAATTCGCATTGCCGATAATGGTACAGGAATGACAGAAGCAATCCAAAAGAAAGCCTTCGATCCATTTTTTACAACTAAGAAAGTAGGTGTTAGAACTGGATTGGGTCTATCGATCGCTTATCAAATTGTGGTGGAGCATCACGGCGGAGAAATTTTTTGTGAAAGCGTACCGGGAGAGGGGGCAACTTTTACGGTTATTCTGCCACTGCGACATCGATATGAACAAAAAAATATTAACTTTTAAGTTTTATCTAAGTAGGTGGGCATAATTAAACGTAGGGTGGGCAGTGCCCACCAAAATGGCTTTCACCCAAGAAGTGTTTATCGACACCAGGAGAGAGGGCAGAATTGATGATTGAAATTCCTCTGCGCCAGCAACTTCAAAAAGTAGGTTGAGGAAAAACGTAAACATCCTTAATCATTTTTACCCAACTATCCGAAAGCGATTCCAGGATGCGATCGCCTTTTTCTTTCGTCGCCACAGTCGCGTCGCCCACAACTCCGCTTTGGCTCAAATCTCGCGTCACCCAGCCAAATTGCAACCTACCCTCCATCGTCACAAGATTATCGTTTGGCAAATCGGGATACTCCATCACCGCCGCTTCCATTTTCACTTGGTCGGGCAAAATAGATAGCATTAAACTGGTTTCGGCGTCACCCGCATGAATACCCAGCTGTAGTTCCTTGGGCGTCAGTAATTCCTTGGTTATCTGCGGTACCCGCCACGTAAATAGAGGAAAAACCAAAAAATCGTCATACTTGACGTGCAGATCCCGCGCCGCAATTTCCATCACCTGGGGCTGACCCCCGTGGGAATTCATCAACACCAGTTTGCGAAAACCAGCGCGGTAAAGACTTTCGGCAATTTCGGTAATGGTTGCCAACAGAGTTTGGGCGCTGAGGGTAATTGTGCCGGGAAAATGCCAGTGTTCGTTCGATTTGCCGTAGTACAGGGATGGTAAGGCGTAAGCTGGGATGTCGGGTTCCAGTTTTTCCAGCGCCTTACCCAGTACCGCTTCGCCAATTGCTGCATCCACAACTAGGGGCAGATGGGGGCCATGCTGTTCGATCGCTCCCACAGGTAAAATTAACACCACATTGGCTTTATCCGGCATAGCCTGGATATCTGTCCAGCGGAGGTAAGGAAAAAAGCGCGTTGGTGGAATGAAGCTCGATTTCATAATCATTTTTTAACTATGTCTGCATTTTATCCGTATTCAACTGGCCAACCAACTATACTCTACTGTTGAATTTATCAACGTATCCAGACATAAAAACGATAATTTCAGCAAAATTACAGTTGCAAAGCTTATTAAAAAACTTTTTAATATTTACATAAATCAATTAAGAAAAATTAATAAAAATGAACGCAAACTCTTTATTTGTGGCCAAGATAGCGCATTTACTAGACTGGGTGAATCATCAACGAGGAACCGGGGAATTAATTTTGGCTGGCAGCAAACAGCAATGGCAGCTATACTTTTTTCACGGTCGGCTACTTTATGCAACTGGAGGAAGCCATCGAGTCCGGCGCTGGCAGAGGGCTCTGAAACAACACTGCCCTAACTTTATACCTAAAGCATCTTTTGTTGACGAACCTTGGGAGTACCATCAGATCGAGCAAGGCATTGCTGAAAATCAGATCGGTGTTAACCAAGCTAGAAGTATAATTCAAACTAGCGTTTTGGAAGTATTTTTCGAGATCGTCAGTTATGCAAATCCTGTCAAGAGCCGTTGGCAAAACAGCAAACCACCTAACACTCAAATAGCTTTACTAGATGCGAACCAAATATTTCAGAAAATTCTACGTTTTTGGGAACAGTGGCAAGCCCAGGATTTAGGAAATTTTTCACCTAGTTTAGCGCCAATTTTGAGACAGCCCCACCTGGTAAAAAATCTAAAGATGGAAAATATGGCATCTTTACTCAACGGTGAAAACACCCTTTGGGATATTTCTTACCAGAATCGCATTCCCGCGATCGCAGCAATGGTTTCCTTGCTTCCTTTGGTTAGCCAAGGCATAGTCGAATTTAAACAAGTAGGAGATTTACCTTTGCCAATAGGACAAATTTCAAGAGCATCATCAAATTTAGTAAGTCCGAATATCACATCGCTACATAAGCCTTTAATCGCCTGCATTGATGATAGTCCGGTTATGGGCAAAACCTTAGAAAATCTACTCTTACCAGCTGGCTATCGCGTGCTAAATATAACCAACCCTTTACAGCAAATGACTACCCTCGTTAAGGAAAAGCCTGACTTAATTTTTCTCGACTTGCTTATGCCAGATACGAATGGCTACAACCTCTGTACTTTTTTACGGAAAACGCCAATATTTGAGAAAACGCCAATTGTTATTCTCACCAGCCGAGATAATATTATTAATCGCGCCCATGCGAGATTAATAGGTGCTTCAGATTTTTTAAGCAAACCTGCCGAGCGAGAAAAAGTGATGCAAACACTTCAGAAATACCTCGTAAAAAAAGATCGCGATATCCAGGTCATACGTCATGAACATACATTAAAATTTGCACAATGAAATCTCAATATCTTGCGCCTTCTTAAGGCTTTGCCCTTTTGGGTCAAATTGGTAAGAGGTGCAAGGTATGTAAAATTGGAGACACCGACTCTAAGTTACAGGTATATTTTTTGTAAAAAGTTAAATTTTTTCCGTGCTTTTTCGTCCTCTCTGTTTAAATAGATGCTAATTATGCGTAGTTTTTCGTAAAATAAATATTAAATTAAATTTAAGACGGATATCATAGCTTTACGGGGAAAAAGCACTATATTAAAAAGAGTAAAGATCCGTAAACTAGATAACTTAGCCGTTAGCTGCGCGATCGCCACTAATATGTCTACATTACCTAAACTAGCCCAGAACATAGCATTGCTGAGCCAGAAACGAGCAACCGGAGAATGGCTTCTCAACAGCAGCAACAGCGAATGGAAGCTAAACTTCTATCGCGGTCACCTCCTCTGTACTCCTGGAGGTTTTCATCGCTGCCGACGGTGGCAAAGAGCTCTCAAGCAAAATTGCCCTGACTTCGTACCGGAAGAAACTTCTCTTAACGAACCTTGGGAGTACCAGCTGCTAAACGTTGGGCTCGCTCAAAAACAGCTTAGCATCACTCAAGCCAAAGCTGTTATTCGCACGATGGCGGAGGAAGTTTTATTTTCTCTAGCTTGCCATTCAGTTACAGGCAGTCGTTGGTTGCCCAGCAAACAACCTAATGTTGAAATTTTATCATCTTTACCGTTGCCCTCAGAAGAGATAGAGCAAAGTATCAAAAAAGTTCAACACCTGTGGCAACAATGGCAAAAAGCGAGTTTAGACAACATTTTACCCGAACAGGTACCTGTTTGGAAAGAGCCTCCTAAAGAGCAAAATTGGAGCCTACAAAAATTACTCAACGGAGACAACACCCTTTGGGATATTGCTTATCAGCTGAAGCGTCCTGTTACAAACGTAACTCTCTCCTTGCTTCCTTTGATTAAGCGGGGTGCTGTAGAACTAAAAGAAGTACCGGATTTGTCCTCACCAATTTTAAAGCAAACCAAGAAAAAAGTTCGATCGACGAGTGCGGGCGAGAGTGCCTCTAGCAATAAACAACCCTTGATTGCCTGTATTGATGACAGCCCTGTAGTTGCACAAACCTTAGAAAAAATCCTGGCACCGGCTGGGTATCGAGTGCTGAAAATAACCGAACCGTTGCGGCAAATGTCTGCACTCGTCAAGCACAAACCAGACTTAATTTTTCTCGACCTGCTCATGCCTGATGCCAGCGGTTATAACATCTGCACATTTTTGCGGAAAACACCAATGTTTCAGAAAACGCCAATTATTATTCTCACCAGTAGAGATAGCGTTGTGAATCGCGGTCAAGCCAAATTGACTGGAGCTTCTGACTTTTTGAGCAAACCGCCAGAACCTGAAAAAGTTTTACAAGTAATCCAGAAGTACTTGTCTGTCGATCGGCAACCATAGGCGTCAGTTCTTACCGTAAAGTTTGATGTAATTTTTGTTATCTTATAATTAAGATAAATGGGAAATTTTGGTGTAGCATATGGCAACAATTTTAGTTGTAGAAGATAGCATAACCGAAGCGCAATTTATCTGTAATTCTCTTCGGGAAGTAGGACTAAATACTATTACAGTTAACACCGCAGAAGCGGCAAAAGTAATAGTTTCTCAAAAAAAGATCGATGCTATTCTATTGGATGTTGTTTTGCCTGGAGAAAGCGGGTTTGGGTTTTGTAGGAAGCTAAAAAGCGAAGATAAAACCAGCCATATACCGATTATAATTTGCTCCAGCAAAAATGGAAAAATAGATCAAACTTGGGGTTTAAAACAGGGAGCTTCTGCTTATTTAACTAAACCCTTAGATCGGGAAGAACTTCTGCAAACAGTCCAACGCTTTATCCAATCTTAAATAGCAAAAATGCAATTTCTCAGCTTCTATCTCACGCCCGAAAATAAAGCAGTACTGCCAACAGATCGGCTAGCTGAAGTGTTTAGTTTAGAGCCCAGTCACGTTACGCCTATACCCGATATGCCCGCAGGTGTTATGGGCGTTTGTAACTGGCGATCGCAAGTTTTATGGCTGGTAGATCTAGCTTATCTATTAGGGATCGGTTCCCTTTTTTCCCAAGATTTGGATTATCAAAAATATACCATCGTGGTAGTTCGCAATAAAAGTAAAGTTTTGGGCTTAGCAGTTAAGGAATTGGGCAATATGATGGGTTACGATCGCTCCCAAATCCAGCCACCCCCAAAAATTGCCATGCCCCAGATGCAGGTGTTAACCTTATGTCTAAAAGGTCAGATAATCAACCCGAACGGCGAAAATATGCTGATTTTAGATGCAAATCCCATTATGGAATTTTTAGCCAAACATCGACATCAATAATACTTTTACGTTCTGTCAAATAGGGTCTAGGGGTAAAATTTAAGCCAATCGACGACAAAATATAACAAGGTTTCTCACATGGATCGGACATCTACCAAAACTTCAACCTCAAATAGTACTATCAATTCTGAAGAGCAAGGGAATTTAATTTCACTGTCTTCTTCATCGGAAATTCTCCCAGTAGCGCCAAATGCCGAAACCAGTGCAGTGGCGTTACAAGATCCCTCAGATTCCTTGCCAGTTACAAGCAATTCAATATCTCCAAACAAACTAATCGATACCCTAGCACTGGAGATCGAAACTGGATGGTGGAAAAAACTGAGTTTGAAAAATAAAGCCACAATCGGTGCGATCGCGATCGCTACCATGCCAACATTGATAATAGGCATAACCAGCTATTATTCTGCCGACAAATTAGCTGGTGTAGTAATTGGCACAGGCTTTTCTGTAGCGATAGGGAGTGCGATCGCCATTTTCCTCGTTAACCGCGCCATTTTTCCCATATTGCTAGCAGCAGCTGCCGTCAAGCAACTCGGACAAGGTAAACTCGATACGCGCATTAACTTTGAAGCAAAAGACGAACTCGGCATCTTAGGATCTAACATCAACCAACTAGCAGATCGATTGCAAACGCTATTAGCAGAAAAAGAAGCAGCCGCCAGACGAGATAGGTTACTGGGCGACATAGCTTGGAGAGCGCGTCAAGCCACAGATACCCAAGAACTGACAAACAGAATTCTGGCTGGGATTCGACGAATTTTAAATGTCGATCGCGCTTTAATTTATCGTTTCAATTCAGACTGGAGCGGCACAATAGTTGCCGAGTCAGTCGGTGCCGGGTGGACGAAAGCTCTCGACGAAAAAATTGACGACCCCTGTTTTCGCGCTCGTTATATCCCACAGTACCAAAATGGGCGCGTTCGTGCGATCGACGATATTTACAACGAACCGGGATTAACCGATTGTCACATTCGTACCTTAGAACAATTTGAAGTCAAAGCTAACCTCGTCGCACCCATGCGAAAAGACAATCGACTGGTAGGTTTGCTGATCGCGCATCAATGTTCCGGGACACGCAACTGGAAAGAATCAGAAATCGATTTCTTCTTACAATTAGCTTCTCAAATAGAATACGCTCTCGACCACGTTGGCTTCATCGAACAACTGCAAGCTGCTGCCAGACGAGAGAGATTATTAGGCGATCTTGCTTGGAAAGCCCGTCAAGCAACAGAACCATCGGAACTTTTATCCTTATCTCTTAATAACATCCGCAAAGTTTTGCAAGTCGATCGAGCTTTAATTTATCAGTTCAACCCAGATTGGAGCGGCACAATAGTTGCCGAATCGGTAGCTACTGGTTGGACAAAAGCTCTTGACGAACAAATTGACGACCCCTGTTTTCGCGCTCGTTATGTCCCCCAGTACCAAAATGGGCGCGTTCGTGCGATCGACAATATATACAACGAACCGGGATTAACCGATTGTCACATTCGTACCTTAGAACAATTTGAAGTCAAAGCTAATCTCGTCGCCCCCATGCGGAAAGACGATCGACTGGTAGGTTTGCTCATAGTTCATCAATGTTCCAGTCCGCGTAATTGGCAGCAGTCAGAAATTGATTTTTTGCTGCAAGTAGCCATACAAATTGAATACGCTCTCGACCACGTTGGTTTTATCAAAGAATTAGAAAAATCCCGCCAAGAAGCTGAAGCAAAGTCTGCCGAACAACGTCAACAAAAAGAAGCATTGCAAGCACAATTAGAAAAATTTCTGCAACAGATAGAAGGAGCTTTTCAAGGAGATTTAACAGTTCGCGCTGGCGTAACTGCTGGCGAACTGGGAACCGTAGCTGACTTTTTCAACGCCTTGATCGAGAACTTACAGCACATTGTTATGCAAGTGCAATCATCTGCCGATGCGGTAACGCAAACAGCCAAGGTGAGCGAAGTAGACGTAAATACGCTTTCCGATGAAGCGAGACGGCAGTCAGAGTCGATCGCTGCTATTTTAGAGCAAATTCAAATCATGGCAAATTCCATCCAGAAAGTTGCCAGCAGCGCCCAGCAAGCAGCACTCAAAGTTCAGGAGGCAAATCAAACATTAAAAGTGGGTGACAAAGCCATGAACAAAACAGTAGATGGGATTTTAACCATCCAAAAAACAGTTGAAGAAACAGCCTTAAAAGTCAAACGCTTGGGCGAATCTTCTCAAAAAATCTCCAGAGTCAGTAGCCTGATCAAAGATTTAGCCAATCAAACAAACATTTTGGCGCTCAATGCTTCCATTGAAGCTACAGGATCTGGTAAACAAAGCCAAGGATTTGCTATTGTCGCCGAAGAAGTACGTACATTGGCAGAACAATCAGCCGGCGCTGCCAAAGAAATTGAACAAATTGTTGAAGAAATTCAAATCGAAACCAACGAAGTTGTCGCCGCGATGGAAGCTGGAATTGCACAGGTAAGTACCGGCACCAACCTTGTCAAAACAACAAGAGCCAAACTGACTTCGATCGCCGCAGTCAGCGCTCAAATTCGCACCCTTGTTGAAGATATGGCTTCTTCCGCAACATCGCAAATGCAGACATCCAGCAACCTCAGCCAAAGTATACAGGAAGTAGCTACTATTGCCAATCAAACTTCAGAACAATCCCAAGCTGTAGCCGACTCATTCACAAAACTTTTAGGAGTCGCCGATGAACTTCAAGAAAGCGTCGCCCAGTTCAGAGTAAAATAAGACTTTAAGGGTGTCCCCTGACACCCAAAATTTTTTTAATTACTTCATCTAAAATACGAAACTGCAAGAGTAACTAATTAGCTATAACTCTGCGTAACTCTGCGTTAACCTTTGCGTACTTTGCGTTAAAAATATCAAAAAAGATGATGATTGAAATAGAAGTTGATGATGAAACTTACCAATTTTTTGTCCAAGAATCCTTGGAATTACTACAACGCCTTGAAGAAGGATTGCTAACTTTACAGCAAGACCATAGCATCAAAAAACTACACAACCTCATGCGATCGGCTCATTCTATCAAAGGAGGAGCGGGCTGTGTCGGTTTAACTGGGATTCAAACTTTAGCTCATCAGCTAGAAAATGGATTGAGGGCGTTATATAGAGAAGATATTAAATTCGATCGCGAACTGGAAGAGCTGCTGTTGCAAGCTTACGATACGCTGCGATCTCCTCTGATGGAGCAAATTCAAACGGGCAAATGCTCTACTGATGGCGCGATCGAAAAGATAAAACTGATAAGTAGCCAACTGGAGCGTCAACTCGGTCATAGCTTGGAGGAAGAAACCCAACTTCCTGAAATGGAAATGGACGTAGATATCGCGCAGTTTCTTTTTACTGAAGAAGTGGCACAGGGACTGGCTCGCTGGTCAGCTCTTTTAAGTAATTCCCAAACATCAGAATTAGTACCAAAATTAAAGGAGCAAGCAGAAGTTTTTGGCAGTATTGGGGAACTGTTGAATCTCCCCGGTTTTGTCGCTATTGCTAAAACAAGTATCTCGGCGTTGCAAGCTAATCCTGAGCAAGTGAAGAAGATTGGAAAACTAGCTGGTGCTGATTTTCGGGCAGCGCAAGCGGCAGTTTTAAAAGGCGATCGTTCAACAGGAGGAAGTCCCTCCGCTGAGTTAGTAAAACTCGCGCAAACTACTCAATTAAAAGCTAAAACTAGCAACGGTAATCGAATGCGATCGCAACCAAAAGCTAAATCCTCAACTAAATCGCTTTTGGAAGATTTGGAGCAAACTTCTAGCCAAATTCAAAACTTACAAGAATCAACATCATCCTTACTCGAATATCTCGACAAAACTTCTACTGAAGTTGGGATATCGCCAAAGGTATCTGAGTCAGAATCATCGCTGCTGGCCGATTTGGAAAATGGCTTAAACAGAAACAGTAACGGCTCCCCAAAACCGCCATCTCCAATTCCAAATATAAAACCTCCAGTAACTAAACCGTCGCTGAAAACAGAAAGTAAAAACGGCTTCGCTCGCAATGGCAGTGTCAAAATAGAATCTGCGGATGTAACCGTTCCTCTTTCCCCAGTTAATTTGAAATTGGAGGCGACTGAAGAAAAACAAGAACCTGCTAGCGATCGCCATTCCAAATTGGCAGTTCGAGTCGATTTAGAACGGCTGGAACTTGTCAATAATTTAGTTGGCGATTTAGTCACTCAAGAAAACAGCTTTCTCCTGCAACATCAGCAACAGAAAGAAATTGTTGATGCGATCGCACAGAAATTGAACCGCTTCCATAAACAAAGCCGCAATTATTTGAACAGGGTAGTCACTCCACCATCTCCCCACAGTACGAGAAGGGGAGTAGAGGAGAAAGAAGAATTAACAATTAATAATTATCAATTACTGGTTTCCTTAACACAAACAATAGGAGAAGAAATCGCACAACTGCAAGAAGCCATTCAAGATATGGCTTTAACCCAACAGCAAGTGCAACAAATTATCAAAAAAAGGCAACAAACTCTCAAGCAGCTGCAAACAAATATCCTAGAGGCTCGGATGCTGCCTTTGGGAAACCTACTGAACCGATTTCCTCGCATGGTGCGAGACTTGGCGGGAAGCCACAAACAAGTCAACCTGCGGCTAATTGGGATGTCTACATTAATCGACAAAGCAATTTTAGAAAAACTTTACGACCCATTAATTCATCTGGTACGCAATGCTTTAGATCACGGGATCGAGACCCTTAAAGTGCGTCAGCAACAAGGAAAATCAGCAACAGGTACTATTACTATCACCGCTTACCATCGAGGCAATCACACCTATATTGAAGTGCAAGATGACGGTCAAGGTATTGATGTAGAAAAAATTGCTCGTCGTGTTGCGGCTTTAAATTTGCTGTCTGCATCTGAGGCATCTAAATTGCCAAAAAAACGCTTGTATGAATATATATTTGTTCCTGGTTTTTCCACTGCTGCTAAAGTGAGCGAACTTTCTGGCCGAGGAGTCGGCTTAGAGGCGGTACGTTTGCAAGTCGCTGCTTTAAAAGGCTCGATCGCGGTTAATTCCGACGCAGGAAAAGGAACTACTTTTATCTTGCGTTTGCCTTTTACTTTGACAGTTACTAGGTTATTGATTTTCACTGTTAACAATAATCTCTTGGCAATTCCTGTAGATGCCCTGGCAGCGATCGCCTTAGCGCCACAAAACCAAATAGAAACCCGTCAAGGGCAAGATTTTTACCGTTGGCAAGGGCAACTAATTCCTGTCTATTCGGAATCTGTTATATCTGCCTATAATTATCCGAGCACGGCAGCGGCTTTCTGGCAACGCAGGGCTTCTTACCTTTGGCAGGAATCTCAGAAAGTTACTCTGTTGTTGATCTCGCAAAATTCTCAAGTTATTGCCTTAAAAATAGACCAAATTTTAATGGAACAGGATCTTGTAATTAAACCTTTTGGTGAGGTAATGATGCCACCTCCTTATCTCTATGCTTGTACAATTTTGGGCGATGGGCGTATGGTTCCTGTAATCGATAGCCAACAGTTAGCAGCTTGGCTTCAACAACAGAAATCGCTGGCAAATACTCCTATTTTGGATTTACCAATACCGCCAAATTTAAATTCTGTTGCTAGCTCATCAACATCTACCGTTTTGGTAATTGATGATTCGCTCACGATGAGGAAGAGTCTGTCTTTGACTCTTAGCAAAGGGGGATATCAAGTATTGCAAGCTCGCAATGGTTGGGAGGCGATCGAACAATTACGCCAAAACCCCGAAATTAAAGCGATCGTCTCTGATGTTGAAATGCCCCAAATGAACGGGTTTGAATTTCTCAGTCGCTGTCGCAAAGAGTTTGCCGATCGTCAGTTACCTATCATTATGCTGACATCCCGCAGTAGCGAAAGGTATCGTTTGTTAGCTAAAAAATTAGGAGCAACTGCTTATTTAACTAAACCATATTTAGATAAGCAGTTGCACAATACTTTAAAAGCTTGTTTGCAATAAAAGTAAATCTGCTACTTTGATAAATGACTGAATTTATTGAACTTGGGTGATGCGAATAAGGTATGGAGTAAACTTGTCTTTTTGATAAGAGCCAATCCAAATGCTATAAGTCCCAGCTAGCCACTGACCGGCAATGCCAGCATTTTTTTTGTTGTTGTCGTCATTACACCAAGTTCCGCCTGGGCCTTTAATTATTAAGGTGGTGTCTTCTGGACTGTCAACCTGAAGGCGCAGATAATTAAAACCAGAAGTCAGAACTAAAGTATGACTGGGATTGCTACCCACAAAGCCCACACAAGGGCCATTTGGTGTTTCCTGAACACCAGCAATGTCGGCAGCACGTTGAGAACCACCGCTAATACCTCTAATAATAGTGGGGTCTGGTTTAAACTCAGGCCCAATAGAAACATTCTCAAACATAGGCATAGCTGGCGCTGGCTGAGCCAAAGTTTTTTGAGCAAGTAAAAAGAAAAAAGTAATAAGTGAAAAGTAGAATATAAACGCCTGTTTGTTTTTTTGTTTTATTTCTTGCATTCGCTCTTTTAGCATAAACTCCGCCTCTATATCTAGCACCTTATTTGGCGCTACAATTATCATAGATTTAAGGAAAAACAGTACAGCTATATAAGTTTATAGTGAAACAGACGCTGAGATTACCAACAAAGTTCCCCTTTCAAACAAATACATTAAAAATTAAAAATTAAAAATGAATAATTTGCCATTTTTAATTTTTAATTTTTAATTTTACACCGCTGACTGTAAGCGAATCCGATCGACTCTCCGCTGATGCAGCAGCAGCCAAGATTGAATCAAATCGGGGCCATGCACGTCGCCGGTGAGAGCAGCTCGGAGACTTCGCATTACTAATCCTTTTTTCAGATTTTGTTCTTTGGTGACTTGTTTGATAATTTCTTGTGTGCCTGCTTCTGTTAGCGGTTGATGGCGATCGAGCGCATCAAGTATTGCTTTGAGTGCGGTTTTGGCGGCTTCCTGCTGTAACTGCGCTTTTCCTTCTTCCGTAAATTCTACATTGGCGGTAAAGAAATATCGAGTCATTTCGATCGCATCCGGTGCAGCTGCCAAATCCGGGCCGATCGCAGTCATAATTTCTTGTAGCCAAGCGCGATCGCTCACTGGCAAACGCACTAAGCTAGGGCCGATCAAAGCCGTAATTTGCTCTAACCAAGCGCGATCGCTCACCGGATCGAATTGATAGCCAGCTGCTTGCCAGTAAGGAATCAGCACATCCGTTAGCTGGGGTACTGGTATCGCGTGCAGGTACTGAGTGTTAATCCAATCCAGCTTCGCCCAGTCAAACTTTGCCCCCGCCTTATTAACGCGATCGAAACTGAACAGCTCGGCGGCTTCAGCCAAAGTAAAAATTTCCTTCGTTGAGTCTGGCGGCGACCAACCCAGCAAAGTCATGTAATTGACCATCGCTTCCGGAGTGTAGCCCAACTTCTTAAAGTCGAAGATGGAAGTCACACCCTTACGTTTAGAAAGTTTTTCTCCCTTTTTGTTCAAAATTAAAGGAGTGTGGGCAAAGTGCGGCACTGCTGCGCCAAAAGCTTCGTAGAGCAGAATTTGTTTGGCGGTGTTGGCGATATGGTCTTCACCCCGGATGACATGAGTAATTTTCATATCAATGTCATCCAACACCACTGCCAAATTGTACAGTGGCTGACCGAAGGGTTCCGTTTCCGAAGCACGGGCAATTACGATATCACCACCCAGATCGCTGCTTTTCCAGGCGATCTTACCCCGTACCATATCGTGCCAAGAAATCTCGCGATCGTCATCGATTTTGAAGCGAATCACCGGACGTCGCCCTTCGGCTTCAAAAGCTGCCTGCTGCTCTGGCGTCAGATTGCGATGTCGTTTATCGTAGCGGGGAGCCTCCTTTCTCGCTATCTGAGCTGCTCGCATTTCTTCCAGTTCCGCTTCGCTGGTGTAGCAACGATAGGCCAAACCTTTATCCAGTAGCGTTTGAATCGCTTGCTTATACAGGTCGAAACGCTGGGTTTGGAAAAATGGCCCTTCATCCCAGTTCAGTCCCAGCCAAGTCAGACCGTCAAGAATGTTTTGGGTGTACTCCGGACGAGAGCGTTCTAAATCCGTGTCTTCAATTCGCAAGATAAACTGCCCGCCTTGATGACGGGCAAACAGCCAATTAAATACAGCCGTTCTGGCCGTACCGATATGTAGATTTCCCGTAGGACTGGGTGCTATCCGAACTCTAACTGTCACAGTTACTTGTCACTTGTTACTTTTTACTTGTCGATCGCTAAAGCCGATGCTAGAATTCTAGTCTTTTCACTGGTGAATTCAGCATTCACAACTTAGCACTTTCTACGGGACTGACGGGGCTCGAACCCGCAACTTCCGCCGTGACAGGGCGGTGCTCTAACCGATTGAACTACAGTCCCTTTTTGGGCACGTTTTCCATTGTGCAGTTCTTTCCCCTTTTTGTCAAACCTGGTTTACAAAACTTTACAATTCTTTCTTTGAGGGCGTCGGGGCTAGGGGAGAGGGATTGGGATTGGGAATAGGGAAGAGATTAATTCTTCCACTCCCCACTCTTCCCCTAGCCCCTAGCCTCTAGCCCCTAGCCCCGACGCCCCTATGGCAACGCGCTTTACTCGCGTTAAGAGCAACGTTAGGAGGACAAAACCAGCGATCGCCCTTGGTTCTGGAATTCTCCGAGGCGGATCGTCATCCTCATCATCCTCAACATACAAACCGAGAGCTGCCACAACATTCTCGTTAGGAATACGTACACCTTCCTCATTCTTCTCCGTCAAACCGAAACCCCCTGCGTACTCCCACATAGCCCATCCAATATCGTACTTTTCCAGGGCAACGCGGGTGTCGTGAATCCAAGCAACGCGATCGTCCTCAGCCACAGAAGAACGGTAAACGCCAAACTCATTCGCGGTTATCCGCACGTTGTTTTCTTGGGCCCAAGCAGCAGCTTCTCCAATCCGCGCTTCTATTTTGGCGGCATCCCACTTTCGATCGCAATAAGATTGCGCCCATTCTCTAGCAGTTTCGTCAATTATTGTGGGGATAAGCGCCGCGCAGTCCTCTTGATTGTAGGGATAAGGGAGATCGTGGAGATATAAAAATGCTTCATCCATCCAATCTGCGCCCTGATGCGTGAAAACCATCGGCTCATAAAAGTGAAAGTTATAAACTACATTTGGATCTTCAACAGGAGTCAGCGCCTTGAGACCGTCTATACTGTCCCAATCGAATCCCTTCGCAATCAAAGTATGATTCGGTGCGCCTTCGCGCATCGCAGCTAGCAGCTTTCCCTGCACTTCATTCCAACGCTCTACAGGATTAATATTGGGATTGTTACTGAGAAAGTAACTGAAGGCAGGTTCATTGAGCGTTTCTAGGAAAACCTGTTCTGGATTGCGAGTACTCAGATGTCCTGCCAAAGTTTTCCAGAACTGACTAACAGAGTTCACAAAAGCATCATCGTTAGCCAAAAGCTCCTTAAATTTATCTTCTGGACTAAGGTCTATTATTACTGACAAGTCCTTTGCCAATATCTTATCTAGGGCGCTGTCCAAATAACTTAAATACTTAGTATTGAGTACTCCTGGGTTGTTTTCATCGAATAAAAAAGCGGAGTCGATCGGCACACGAACGTGTTCAAACCCCAAACTCTTAATGGTTTCCAGATCGCTGTCGGTGATGCGATCGAAGTTAAAGCTAGAGGTTTGGGAAAACCAACCTGTGAGATTAATCCCCCGCGTTAACTCATCAAAGCGCGTATCGACGATGTTGCTAATGCTTTGGTCGCCCTGCAAACTTTCTGAGCCTGAAATAGCTTCATTGGCATAGGCGAGCCCTGGCATCATACAACAGATAATTGTGATGCTAAACAATTTGAAGATCTTCATTTTTTAGTACCAGGCAGATGCAAAGATTCCTGAAGTCTACTTAGTTTGTTAATCCTGCGATGATGTGCAGTTCGCGGTTCGTAGTAATGAACCATCAACTGCGAACCGAAACAAAAAGCTCAGTTTTTCCTCGCGCCAAGGTTATGTAAAATTACAGATTCATTGCTAAGTATTCTTCAGGAATTCCAAAGCAATATGGCATAATTATTAGCGAAAAGCTAGTAAATTTACGTACTTTACTAAAAATTTATACTTGCTTCACAGTAAATTTACATATCTAATGTAAAGATTCTGTAATTTTTATGTGAAGCTTCAGTGTTTTTTCTATGTAATATTTACTTAGTCCCTTTTTGTTTGACTTTTTTAGTTCTTCTTCGCCTTCCAACGCTTGAGGACGATCGGCAAAGCAGATAGCACAGCTAACATTGCCAAAGCACCGAAAAGCTGCCAAGGCGGACGACCTGTAGCCGCTTGTAATCCACCTTGGCCCAACCAAGCATAAGCAAAGGTTCCCGGTACAATTCCAATAGCTGTGGCCAGGATGTAGACTGGTAGGGAAATTGGCGTCAAACCTAACAAATAATTAACCGCATTGAACGGAAAAATAGGGGCGAGACGGATCGATAGGGCAAACCAAAATTCATTTTCCTCAATACCCTGACTGAGTTCGCGCAAGCGATCGCCCTTTTCAAACTGCTGCTTTACCCACTCACCCCCAATAAACCGGGCCACCAAAAAAGCACCCGTTGCCCCCAAAGTCGCCCCAATCACCGTCCATAAAGCACCCCAAATCGCCCCAAACAGCGCCCCGGCTGAGAGCGTTAAAATCGTACCCGGTATAGCAAATAATGTCGCCAAAAAATAAATAACAATATATGCCAGCGGTGCAAAAACTCCTGCCTGCTGCTTGAGGGCTTGTAGATTTTCTGGCATCAACCAAGAACCGACTGGTGTATATTTGAGGAGGATAAAGTCAGCCACGATAAACGCGACTATCCCCACAACCAGTTTTATCCACGAGTGCTTTTTTTGCTCATTTGTCATCGGTCATCTCATTAGTTCAAATTTTTAAACCAAAGCGCCACCGCAACTAGAACCGCACCCCGCCGTACAACCATAACAATAAGCGGCTGTTTGCACTTCGTCAATCAAATCCAAACTGCCCGCTGCTAGTAAATTAGCAACGGTTAAAGGTTCCCCATACCGTGTTTTAGCTGGGATATTTTCCATCTGGTTAAAGTCGCAATCATAAACATTTCCCAGATGATCGATAGAAAGCTCATCCCTGCACATGAGATTTTCGAGCGTGCTGGGATTAAAATTCGATTCCAAAAATTGCAGATAGGGAGCGTAAAGTTTTTGGCGTTGTAGATGCAGCTTTGTCCGTCCGATCGGTAAGTTAGTAATAGTGAACAAGTTGTTAAAATTAATTTTAAATTTATCTAACAAAAACTTTTTATAATCTTGCTCAAGGTTAATCTGATTTGGAGGTAGAGAAAAATTTTCTGTCCTGGGTACTTGAGGATTGTATACTAAGTCAAGAATTAAATTATCTTTTTTAGCGTAGCCTAGCTTGTTAAGCAATTGGAGAGCGCGAATTGAGGCATCGTAAACACCGTTTCCCCGCATTTTATCGACATTATCTTGCAGGTAGCACGGTAAGGAAGCAACTATTCTCAGTTGCAGTTTTGCACAATATTCAGGAATATCTTGAAAACCTTCTTCAAAATAAATCGTCAGGTTCGATCGCACAATCACTTGTTTGCCTGCGTGACGCGCTGCTTCTGCCAGTGGCTTAAAGCCGTAAAGCATTTCGGGTGCGCCGCCAGTCAGGTCAACTATCTTAATTTGGGGGAATTTATAGATAAGTTCAATTAGTCGATCGCAAACTTCTGGAGAAAGTTCTTCAGTGCGTTTTGGCCCAGCTTCCACATGGCAATGAGCGCAGGCAAGATTGCAGCGTTTACCGAGATTTATTTGTAAAACAGTAATGTTCTTTTTACTTAAAGGTTCGCCAAGTTTTTTCCTAAATGGGGTAACTTGTGTGGTAGTCGATCGTGCCTGAACCATTTTGCTTTGGCATAAGTAGGGTGCGTTAACCATAGTGTAACGCACCCCTAACATTATAAAATTGTGGGCCTAACCCACACTGCTAATGTTTCAGATGGTATTGACTAAAGCTAGTTGACAGATTCAACCAGCTTTGCTACTCTTTCCTTGACTTCATCGCGAACTCTACGAAAAACTTCGATCGCTTGTCCGTCGGGATCGTCCAGTTGCCAATCTTCAAAAACTTCGCGCATCACCCAATGTTCTGGTAAGTTCACTCCACAGCCGCACAGAGATATGACGATATCGTAGTCTTGGGGTTTAAAATCGCTCAAAGGTTTTGATGTTTGAGAAGTGATATCGATGCCAATTTCATCCATCACTCGAACGGCAACTTGATTAACGTGGCTCGCTTCCAGTCCGGAACTGGTAACAGATATTTTACCTTGTCCTAGCCTGCGAGCAAATCCTTCTGCCATTTGGGAACGGCAAGAGTTTTTCTTGCAAACGAACATGACTTTTTTCATAGGTTTTTAAGCAGGGTAAACTATATTTTGTCCGGTTGTATCGGTTGTATATAAGCGATACAAAAGATTATCTGTGGAGATCGGGGGTTAAATTTTTACCGCAGATGTAAGCAGATAAACGCAGATGGACGCGGATAAGAAAGCGATTTTTTATCCAACCGATGCTACCGGAGTTGAGATTATTCAAAATAACCGATACAGCGGGGGTCTCGCAATGACGCTTTTTCGGGAGTGCGGGGAAACCAAAATGCCGTTTGTTTGCAAAGTTTTACCAGCATAAGCATTACGGGAACTTCAATTAAAACGCCTACTACTGTGGCTAGTGCTGCGCCGGAATTTAAACCGAAAAGCATGACAGCGGTGGCGATCGCAACTTCAAAATGATTGCTAGCACCTATCAGCGCAGCGGGTGCAGCATCTTCATAAGGAAGTTTCATTTTTAAAGCTGCTACGTAACTAATTAGGAAAATAAAGTTGGTTTGGATAAACAGCGGTACTGCGATTAGCAGAATGTGTAGGGGATTGTTGACAATTAGTTCTCCCTTGAAGGCAAACAGAAGGATTAATGTCAGTAAAAGCGCTGCGATCGCAATTGGATTGAGATACTTCAGAAAGCGATGTTCAAACCACTCTCTTCCCTTATTTTTGAGAATCCAGTAACGGCTGTACATTCCAGCAGCTAAAGGCAAACCCACATATATTAACACTGATAGCACAATTGTTTGCCAAGGTACTACCAGATCGTTTGCTGCTAACAACCACCTCCCCAAAGGTGCGTACAGAAACAGCATTGTCAGAGAATTTACTGCTACCATTACTAGAGTATGTCCCTGATTGCCGTAGGAAAGATATCCCCACATCAGTACCATCGCTGTACAAGGAGCGATTCCTAATAAAATTGTCCCGGCAATATAGGAGTTAGTTAGCGCGACTTCAGCGCCGCGAATTAGTTCGTTTCCTGGAATTAAAGGGCGAAACAGCCACCCCAAGAAAAACTGTGCAAAAACTACCATTGTAAATGGCTTGATTAACCAGTTTACTACTAAAGTAAGGATGACTGGTTTGGGCGATCGCATTGCATTTGCTGCTTGGGTAAAGTCGATTTTTACCATGATGGGATACATCATGAAAAACAAACAAATGGCAATGGGAATCGACACTTGATAAACGCTCATTGCATCAAGTGCTACCGCTACACCTGGGAATAATCTACCCAGTGCGATGCCAGCCAAAATGCACAAAAATACCCAGACAGTGAGATATTTTTCAAAGAAACTGAGATTGCTTCCAGCATTAACTGGAAGTCTACTCGATCGAGACTTATTTGTATTCATTATCATTACCTGAATTTGGGATCGGCTATGAGAGCCGATCCCATGCAATACTGGTCGGTGTCTTTCCCCCAGATCGAACAGTTTAGGGGTACAAATCTATCATTTCAAAAAAAATTGATTTGTCAAGTGGGTTTTAAGGGAAATAAACAAATAATCTTGTTAAGAAAGTTGATGGATTATACTAAATCCGGGTTAACTACCCTTTTTTGTGCCTCATTGTCCCTTCTCCCGCTCCCCACTCCCCTATTTGCAGGGGCGGGCGGGCAGCATGGTACTGAAGCGACGGAACTCTGCCAGGTACTGTTCTAGGACGACAAACTGAGATAGATTGAGGCTGTAGTAAATCCAGCGTCCTTCCTGACGGGCGAACACCAAGCCCGCTTCTTTAAGGGTTTTCAGGTGAAACGAGAGTTTAGATTGAGTGACGTTCAATCGATCGCAGAGTTCGCAGACGCACAGCTCTTGAGAACGCAGCAGATCTAGGATCTGAAGCCGCAGGGGGTCAGATAGGGCATGAAAGCCAGCAACGATAGTATCCGGTGCGATCGCAGGTAGGTTTAGCATCAAGTTTTCTTGAAACGTCTCTTCAGCTATCCTACCTGATGAATCATGGAGTTCAGCAGCAACCGCCACCAGTGTAGTGCCAGGTGGAATCGGTGATTAAAATGTCATTTGACTTCATTGAGGCAAACTTAGCGGCAGTTTTATCGCACACAGCTGCTGGGACGCCACGCTGGAGGATATGTCCGGCGGAATCATCAAAAAACTCTTCCGCACCCATGTAAATTGCCGTTTTGCCGGTGAAAATACAAGGGCCATCTTCTGGAATTATCACTTTGAAGGAAACAGAATCAAGACTTTCCAATAGCAACGGTGCTTCCAAATTGTAGTTTTGACAGTCCAGAAGTCGGTAAGGACGACGGGCGCGGATTTCGACTTGACCGAAACCAGCACTGACGAGTTGCTGGATATACTGCTCGTAGGTTAAAGCGCCAGATAGGCACATAGCCCGCAAGCGATCGTCTTGTTGCAGGTGTGCCGGAATCGGACGAGTAGCAATGGGGTCGCTCATCAGCAGGCGTCCCCCCGGTTTGAGAACTCGGTAGGCTTCTTGCAGGGCTTTGGCTAAGTCGCTTGGTGCAAAGATATTAAACAGACAATTTTGAGCGACTACATCCACAGAAGCGTCTGGCACCGGCAGGGCAAAAGCATCGCCTTCCCGAATTTCCACATAACTGGGCTCAAACCAGTCATTTTTTAAGGCTGCGATCGCTAAATTGCGGTTAGCTGCTTCGCGCATGGCGGCGACCGGATCGACAGCAATTACGCCTGCGGGACGGCGGGAAAAGTAAGCAAATTGCAACGCTTCTAAGCCCCCACCTACGCCTACGTAAAGCACAGTTGGTTCGCCTGCCAGTTCGGTGGGATGTACGGTGGTGCCGCAACCATAGTTCATTTCGCGCATCTGACAGGGAACTTTCAGTCCTGGCAGTTGTAGGGGACTGCTTTGCACGCAACACAGACCTACTTGCGGTGTCTGTGCTACTTCCGAGTAAAATTCTGCGGCAGTTTCGAGATAACTCATTTTTGCCATCTGTAATTAGTTATTAGCTATTAGTCATTAGTGATTAGCTATTTGTAATTTGTCAATAATCCTTATCTTTTTTTAACTTTCCTGTCGAATAGGAATCTCAATGATAAACTCTGTCCCTTTACCTTGTTCGCTCAAACAGCGCAACTGTCCTCGGTGTTTTTCCACTACGATTTGGTAGCTAATCGACAAACCCAAGCCAGTACCTACACCAACAGGTTTGGTAGTAAAGAATGGATCGAATAGTTGCGATCGCACTGACTCGCTCATACCTGGGCCGTTATCGATGATGCGGATCGCTACGCAGTTGCTGTCCCACACTTCGGTGCGAATGCAAATACTGGGTAATGGGTGAGATTTTTCCTTACTACCCTCTTCCAGCGCGTCAATAGCATTCGTAATAATATTCATAAATACTTGATTGAGTTGACCGGGGTAGCAATTAATTTTAGGCAATTTCCCATATTCTTTAATTATCTGGACGCCCGGATGATCGGATCTTGCTTTGATACGATTGTGCAAAATCATTAAAGTACTATCGATACCTTCGTGAATATCGACTTCCTTCATTTGGCTTTCATCAAGCCGCGAGAAATTTCGCAGCGACATCACAATTTCGCGAATGCGATCGGCTCCTACTTTCATAGAAGACAATAGTTTCGGTAAATCTTCCATCAAGAATTCTAAGTCGATCGATTCCGCTTCTGCTTGGATTTCAGGTATGGGATTGGTGTAATGCTCTTGATAAAGTTCCACTAAACCCAAGAGGTCTTGGGCATATTCGCTGGCATGGCAGAGATTGCCGTAAATAAAGTTAACTGGGTTGTTAATTTCGTGGGCAACACCAGCCAGCAACTGACCCAAAGAAGACATTTTTTCACTCTGAATCAGTAGGGATTGAGCTTGTTTGAGTTCTTCTAAAGCTTGTTGAAGTTGGCAAGCTCTTTCTCGCTCTCGCGCTTCCGAATTTCGCAAAGCTTCCTCAGCTTGTTTGCGTTCGGTAATGTCGCGGGCGACACAATATATTAGCCCTTCTGCCACGACGGGAACGCAACTCCATGCCAGCCATTTGTAAGATCCATCTTTGCAGCGAAAGCGATTCTCGAAGTAGGGAGTAGTAACACCGCTGTTGAGCTTTTCTACTTCCGCAACTGTAGCAGCTTGGTCTTCAGGATGAACAAAATCGAAAAACGGTAGATTGAGGAAATGGGAGAGAGTATGGCCGAAGGTGTTTTCCCAAGCGGGATTGAGCCGTTTAAAATAGCCGTCCACACTGGCGACGGCAAGCATATCAAAAGAAAGATGAAAAATGCGGTTTAGTTCGGCTTGTACTTGCTTGCGATCGCTGATATCTTCAACTACTGCGATCGCATACTTGGCTGTGCCGTTAGAAGAACGTCGCAGGGAAACCGTCAAATTAATCCAAACAGACGCTCGATCTTTGCGAAGGTAACGCTTTTCGATGGAATAGTTCTGAATTTCACCTAACAATAACTGACGCAAATATTCCATGTGAAGATTTACGTCGTCGGGATGGCTAATTTCCTGAAAAGTGCTACTCAGCAACTCTTCGCGGGTGTAACCTACGATGTCGCAAAGTTTTTGATTAACTCTTAACCACCGACCGTCTAATCCAATATGAGCTATACCGACTGCTGCTTGCTCAAACGTGGCGCGGAATCGCTGCTCGCTTTCTCGCAATTCCTGTTCGATTCGTTCGCGATCGCGTATTTCCCGGCGTAGCTTTGCCAATGCTACAGCCATATCGGCGCTACTTGCCTCATCACTGGCTAATAATTTATCAATTTCTTCTTCTATGCAACGATGAGAGGGTAGCACGAGGAATTCATCGAATTCATCTCCTCTGGCGATAAAGGCAGTTTGCTCAGTCCAGCAGTTTCTCCCGAACAGTTTGGTGCAGTATCCTGCCAGTTTGCCGGCTAACATAGCGCTACCCCAGCAGACACCAAGAGCTTTTTGATACCTCGCTTCCCAAGATTTTTTCACTCGGAAGCTACATTCTTGCTTTTCCCAATCTAGCGATACCAGCTGCCAATTTCCCCAACCTGCGACGAAAGCTACTTTACTCAGTTCTTGGAAACCTTCCGCAAAGTTGGGAAATTGGGAAATCACCTGCCAATCAGTTTCTACGCTTTTACGTCCCTCCCTTTGCAGGATGAGCGCAAAACGCTCTGTCCCTACCATTGCCTGCACGCCAGCCATCAAGCTAGCTAAAGTGGTATCGATCCACATCATCGCTACGGGTAAGTTTCCCAGCAGACATTGCTCCTGGGGATGCCATTCTATATCGAGTCCGCAGATGCGGATTTTGCGGATATCTGTCTGTGGCAATTGGGATTCTAATTCCACAATGCGATCGGACAGTGCCACCGCTTGCGATGTACGATCGGCTACATTGGCTTTGAGATCGTCAATCTCTTGGCGCAGAAGTGCCAACTCATCAATCAGTTGTTCTTTTGTTTTTTCACAATCTCTCACAAGGCGCTTCTCCCCGATCTTCCTCATTCAAACTTATTCCATCAGAAACCCGGTTGCTCAGGTTTTGTGGAAAATTCTGCAAGATGTGAGTTTTTGGACATTTGGCAGATCTAACCCAACCTATTACTAATATGGCTCAGGCAGACAATTATTTGAAAGAGTTAGCAGAGCAGAAAACCCAAACCTTACAGGGAATGCGATCGCTAGTTCCAAAAATCATCTAACTCCAGATCCCCTGCTTCTGCCTGGATTTCTTGGAAATAATCGCTTTGAGTAATGGCAGCAACTTCCTGTTGGCGCTTTTGCTGGTCAATTTCAATGCGGAGTTCTTGCAACTGGCGTTTGAGTTCTTCTTCTTTGCGCCTGCGTTCGGTGACATCTTGAATAATCCCTTCAAAATAAAGCACATTGCCATCTCCGTCGCGAACTGCACGGGCATCTTCCTGTACCCAAATGATACTGCCATCTTTGCGATAAGCTCGATACTCAAAGTTTTTCACTTTCCCTTCTGACTGCATCTGTTGATAGAAGTCATCCAAGCTGCTAGAGTCAACATAAATTTCGCTACCAATGTTGCCGACGGAAGCGATCATCTCATCCGCAGAATCGTAACCATAGGTACGTGCCATCGCCGGATTAACACTGATGTAACGACCGGAAGGAGTAGCTTGGAAAATCCCTTCTAGGGCGTTTTCAAAGATACTGCGGTAATTTTCTTCTGCGATCCGCAGTTCTTCATTTTTGGAGATCAGTGTTTGATAGAGGCGGGCATTTTCTAGAGAAATAGCTGCTTGGGACGATAAAATTTTGAGAACTTCCAAGCGATCGGGGGTAAAAGCACCTGTAGTGAGATTGTTTTCTAAGTAAAGAATGCCGATCGCTTTGCCTTGATTGACAATGGGAACACACAATAATGATTTCGGTTGGTGCTTGATTATATAGCGATCGGCTGCGAAGGTTGAATCTGTTGTCGCATTTGCCAGTACTAACACTTCTTCGGTACGAAAAACATAATTAATTACTGACAGAGGTATCTCTTCGCTTTCGCTGACAGGCACTGAGGGCAGGACTTTGACGGCAAGGTTTGTCTTATGACTATTTTCATTCTGTGAGCGATGATTTTCTAAATTCGGACACCCCGTTACAGCTTCAAGAACTAAATTTTCTCCCGAAATCAACATAAGAGCGCCTTTCGATGCTCCCGCATTTTCAATCGCTACTTCCATCAGCTTGGAGAGCAATTTACCCAAATCGATTTCTCCAGAGATAGCTTGAGAAGCTTTGATTACAGTTCCCAAATCCAGAAACTGGGACATACCGCCACTGGTAGAAGTGACGGTTGCTTTCTTCATCTCAAGAATTGTCTCTTGTCTGTCAAAGCTAGTTGTTTCTGGCAGAAACTCCGAGAGCAATTCTGGATAGCGTTTTTGTAAATCTGCAAGTTTTGCTGTAGCTCCCCAACGCTCGTAAGTGTAGTAGGCATCAGTTAGATATAATTTGGCGATTTTTTCTTTGCCCCACGCCAGATACATTTTGGCATAAAGTTCGTAAGCTAGGGCTTCTTCGTGGATAAATTCATTTTCTTTCGCGAGGGCGATCGCACGATCGTAGTAATAAGTTGCTTGCGTAAAATTACCAAGCACTCGATGCTGCTCTGCCTCCACCAAATAATATTTATGCAGATAATTCATCGGCGCATAGTACGTCCATTTCTGCATATTATCTTGATTCGCTTTGACTTTTTTGAATAGCTCGCCCCTATTCTTTTTCGTTTTATTAAATGTCTCTAAACGAGCTAAAGAATCATATAAATAAAATGCCGGAACGCTCAGCATTCCTGTCATACTGTCTAAATATTCTTCTGCCAAAGCAGCATTTTCAACAGCTTGATATGGCTGTCCGAACAGATAATAGAGAATCTGTTTGCTTAAATATATATTATGAAGTCCGATGCGATTATTTGTCGCGTGAAAATCTGCTAAAGATTGTTCCTCATTATAAGCTTCCCCCATTAAAACGCACGAATTTTCCGATTGTCCTTTTAAGTTCAATACTACTTGTCGAAATATTTCATTATAATTCAACGGTTTTTCTTGCTTCAACTGAGCTAGGGCATTACTGAAGGTTTTTATTTCTCGTTCAAGCTCTGTTAGTTCCAAACCGCAGAAAAAAGAGTACTGACATTTAAAAAATGCCGAATACCCTACGTGTTGCATATCTCCTGTTTCCAGTCCGCTTTTGTAGGACTCTTGCAGCAGCGATAAAGTTTCCCTGGCTTTATGTTTGCGATGCCAAGTAAACATCGGCACTTTGAAGAATATCTTACTCTTCAATTCTTTAGCATTTAAACGTTCCAATAACTTGAAAGCTAGTTCTCCAAATTGATAACCGTTTTCAATATCTTGGAACAGCCCGCATAAAATTCCCGCGTAATCAGCATAACTAGAAGTTGATAAGTTTGCGTTCCCATATTTGATAGACAACTTCACCTGTTCAAGACCCATCAGCATAAACAGGGGCGGGATAAGATTGTAGGCAGCAGGTGCTAAACTCGATATAATTCTCAGAGCTGCTTGTTTGCTGGCATCTTGCATCAAAGGCAGATTAATCAAGTCAGGTATGTTCTTACCTTTCAAATAAGCATTTGTTTCTTCTAATCCCCGCTGAATATCCGACTGCGTAGGCGAATTCGGTAAATCTACCCCCAATAGCTTCAGCACTTCTAGACCAACTTTAAGCGCCTCGTGTTGGTTAATTTGAGTGTAGGTATAAATTTTGGCTTCATAAACTTTCACTTTGTCGAGAACAGTTTTTGCGTGTTGCAGGACAACTGCTGCGAATTTTTCCATCTGCTCAAAGTCACCGTTTAAGTAGGACGCCTCTGTGACAGATTCGTACAGTCCCAAAGTTAAGTCATACTGATTTTGCCAACTAGAATCTGGTAACAATTCTATGCCAACAGTTAAATACCTAATAGCAGCTGCATAAGCAGTAGACGTCATAGCCTTACGTCCGGCAATTAGGTTTAACTGTGCAAGTTCGAGCCGTTCAGTTTGTTTGGTAATTAACTCTTTGCCAATATTTAATTGGTTGACAATATCAAAAATAATTTCTTCCCTTTCTTCGGAAGGAGTATTGCTTAATAACAGCTGCCCTATTTTCAGGTGAGTTGATTGTTTTTGGGATTCAGGGATCAGAAAATATCCAGCTTGCTGTACCCGATCGTGCAAAAATTTATAACGTACAGACGAATGGCGATCGTCTGCACTCGTAGGTTCAGATTCCTGAAATAGCTTGTAAACTTCCCCAACAGGAATAACAAGTCCTTCTTGCAAGGCTTTCCACAAATCAGCCGCTGTTTCGCCTTGAGATTTCTCGTGTACTATTGCCAGAGTTGCCAAGTCAAATTGGTTGCCGATACAAGCTCCCAATTTCAAAACTTCACGAGTATTGTCTGGAAACTTTTGCAACTGAGTTGCCATAAACTCGACTATATCATCGCTGAGGGATAGCGCCCGTACTCCTGCGATATCGCACTGCCAATAGCCGCTATTAAAGTCAAAAAATATTAAGCCTTCTTCATATAAGGATTTCAGAAATTGATTGCTAAAGAAAGGATTCCCTTTGGTTTTTTGAAAAACCAGTTCTGTTAAGGGCATTGCTCGTAATGGCGGACAGCTAAGGGTATCGGCAATCAAGCGATTTAGGGAAGTTTGGTTTAGCGGTGCTAATATAATTTGATTAATTATCGCTGATTCTTTGCGGATTTCGTCCAATGTGAGCATGAAGGGATGGGCGTCGGAAACTTCGTTATCCCGATAAGCACCAATTAGCAAAAGATTTTGGGTATTTTTATCGCTCATCAGCAATTGCATCAATTTTAAAGATGCTGAATCTGCCCATTGTAAGTCATCCAAAAAAATGACGAGGGGATGCTCTTTCGTTGCGAATACTTGAATAAAATTTTGAAATAGCAAATTGAAGCGACTTTGGGCTGCACTACCTTCCAGTTCTGCTAAGGGAGGTTGCTTGCCGATGAGGATTTCTAGTTCTGGGATAACATCAATAATTACTTGACCGTTTTCTCCTAAAGCTGCCAAGATTTTGGCTTTCCACTCGGCTAGGTCGGCGGCACTTTCGGTGAGCAATTGCCGTATGAGATTCTGGAATGCTTGTACCCAAGCAGAAAAGGGGATATCGCGCTTGAATTGGTCGTATTTACCTTTGATGAAGTAACCGCGCTGGCGGACTATAGGTTTGTGGACTTCATTGACTATGGCAGTTTTGCCAATTCCGGAAAATCCTGCTACCAGCATCATTTCCGTGCTTCCGGAACTCACTCTGTCAAAGGCGGCTAAGAGGGTTGCTACTTCTGGTTCTCTACCGTATAGCGTTTCTGGAATTGAGAAGCGCTCGGCGATATCCCTTTTTGCCAAGTCAAAGGGTGATATCCTACCTTTATCTGAGTATTCCTGCAAACACTTTTCCAGGTCGTGCTTGATACCAAATGCGGATTGATACCGCTCTTCTGCGGTTTTAGCCATCAGTTTGATTACCATGTTGCTCAATACCTGGGGGATGAGGGGATTTACATCAACAGGTGGAATTGGCTTTCTGGCAATGTGGCAATGGACTAATTCCATTGGGTCATCGGATTGAAAGGGAAGTTGTCCGGTGAGCAGTTCGTAGAAGCTAACTCCCAAGGAATAAAAATCGGTGCGATAGTCGATACTTTTGTTCATCCGTCCTGTCTGTTCGGGGGACATATAGGGTAGTGTCCCTTCCAGGACGTTTGGGTTTTGAATTTCCTGGTTTTCTTTTGGTAGTAGGGTGGAAATGCTGAAGTCAATCAGTTTGATTTGTCTGGTTTCTGGGTTAATCAGAATATTGTCGGGTTTAATATCTTTGTGAATAACGCGGTTTTGATATAATCCTTCTAAGCTCTCGACAACGTGGATGGCAATCTGGAGAAATTCTTGAAGGGAATCGGCGGATGTACCAAAACCTCTTTCCCCCCATTTCTGCATTTCTTCTGTGAGGGAAATACCGCCAAAGTCTTCCAGGACTAGAACTAACTTGCGATCGAAGGTTTGCAGTCGCAGGTGCTTGACAACTCCTGGCAAGTCAAGATTTTTAGCGATCGTATACTGATTGCGGAACTGCACCTGTTCGTTTAGGGGGGGATGATCGGACTTGAGTAGTTTGATAACTACTGGTTGAGTGTCTGATTCGGAAATGCCCCGATAAACTTCGGTTCTGGAACCTGAGTAGATCTGCTCAGTGAGGCGATAGCCAGGAATTGCGATCGAAGCCATTTTTTTTACAACCACTAATAAACTTTTATCTGTATTGTTTGAGGTATAGCCAAGAAGGATACTTTTTGTCAACCCTGCGGCTTGGCTTGACAGTCTTAGATCTGCGTATTTATATGGGATGGCGTCGGCGATCGCTATGTTCGCCAAAATATTTTCTGTTTGGTAAAGATGCTCACAATACACGCCACTATTAAGGTGTAAATAACTCCTTTAAGGAATCCGAGCCAGGGAGCTTTAGTATTTTCTATGACCCAGGGATCTATTTTGCTTAACACTAGGATTGGCCATACCAGATTTGCAAATCCCACGTAGGCAATCATTGGGTTTTGGCCATTATATATTAATATTTGTAAAGGTTTTTGGTATTTAAAAATATCTATTATTACAGTAAAAATAATTAATATGAAAAAAGCCATAGCTACAGTCACAAAATAGTAGCTAAAAGTGGCAGGATCTTTTTTAAGGCCGCCCTGAAATGGCTCAAAAAACAACCCCAAAAAAAGCCAATAAACGCCCCATTTATAGAAATTTTTGATTAAATATTCGGTTTCGTTGCTAGGTTTGCTGAAGAAAAACCAACATAGCCAACATATCACACCACTAAGTAAAGTTGTTTGCCATACCCATCTAGTTTGCAATCCAACCAGCAGCGCTAAGCAGTTAAATAATAGTAATAAAATAATACAATAAAAACGATTTTTAGGCCATTGGCGATTTAGCTTTTCAGATAATGCTTTGTCTTCAGTTGTTACGGACGGAACGATCGCATCTGCATCTGGGTTTGTGTGGAGCCAGTTTAAAATCAAATCCCCAGCAATAGTACCGGGTATTACTACGAACAAATAGGACAAATAAGCAAACTGAAAAATCCAGGGTATTGGGGAAGTTGACCAAAGCTGTCCGATCCAACTGTTACCAACGGTAGCTGACAAACGCACGGCGAATAATAAAGCCAAAAATCCCAGACGTAACCATAAATTTGACTTTGTAAACAACCAGACTAGGGAGCCAAAAACGGCTGTATTCGTCAGGACGATTAGGATAATATCGCTGCGATCGAGTGAAAAACCGCTGCCATCGGGATATCGCAGTTGAGAAAGCAGTATAATTGCCGATACCCATGCTGTCATAGTAATTGTTGTGCGTTGCCATTTTGGTAAAGAATCCGGCAAACGTACAAACATAAAAAACAGCAGTAAAAATCCCCACAAGGCAATTATCCATTTTTGGGGAGTATTGGCTTGACTGATTACAGTTGGGCGTAGATGCTCCAGAACTATAGCAAATGTTCCTAAAAAAAACCCTCTTTTGAGGATATATAAAATAAGTTGTATTTGATTATCTTTTTTGGCGATTCGACGAGACAGTGCTAGGGGTATGGCTGCTCCCATCGAAAATAAAAATAATGGAAATACGAGATCGACCCAGGTTAATCCGGGCAGATTGGGATTGTGGGTGTGGGTAGGCGGTGGTACTTGCGCGTGATACATCCAAGCGGGTAATATCCTGTAAGCGATCGTACCCGATAAGATCATTGTTAAAACAGCGAATCCACGCAGGGCATCTAAGGCGTAGGCGCGTTTTTGAGTTGGTGCAGAAATAGTTTTTTCCTCCTCTTAGCGGATGCAAGGATTTTGGAAAAGGCGATCGATCCGAAACAGCCCGTTTCAAGGCCAACCGAAGTCTCTATTATCGTAGAAATGCAGGCGTCCGAAGCCGAGAAACTGACCGTGTGTTTTCTCACCTGGGGGAAAAGCTGTGACTCCAAATAAGTAGACTCCAGCATATTTGGGATTGCGAATCGGATTGAGCGCAATTGTGACTGTTTTGCCTGGGGCTACTGGGGGATCGAATGCGATCGACAGCATCCGTTTATTATCATCCCTCATTACAGATCCTAGCGCTATTGTTTTACCTTTGTCCCCGCGTGTTCCCTCAAAGGCGCGGCTATCTTCCAAATCGAATTCAATATCATCTATTCCCTCTTGCTGGGTAATTGTCACTCTTTGCAGCGGTTCTCCCGCATTATTCGGTAGGCTGAGGGTAAAATAGTATTTGGCTCCCCACACATAAACGTCGTTAAAGGTCGTTGATGCAGAGACGAGGCTGGGAGGTTGGGCGAAGTAAACTGTGCCATCTGCTAAGCGAATCGCCGATGCTGCTGGGATGTTGGACAGCAGTCCTGCCGTCAGCGCTAACGTTGTTCCTAAAATGGTAGAAATACGCATCGTCCTTTACCAAAATTAATCTTTAAAAAGCGAAAGGAAAATTACTTAACAGATTATTGTTGAGTTAACTTAGTTCTTAACAATTATTATATTAACTTTTTTAAATAGCTTTGACAGTTTACTCTGTAAAAATATTTCACACTTGTTGCAAAAGATTTTAGTTAAGCTAAAGGTAACGCCTAAAGCAAGGAAATTATATGTCTGCTTTTTCTAGCGTTGAATTAAAACGCCCCGTATGGCAAACGGTAGTTATTTTTACCTTGGCCTTTTGGCTAAGCGCAACGCTGATTCTCGATTTAGTAATTATGCCCGGTATGTATGCGGCGGGTATGATGAATCAAGCCGGATTTGCCACGGCTGGGTATATTATTTTCTGGTTTTTTAACCGCATCGAGCTATTATGTGCTGCTTTGGTCTTAACAGGAGCTCTCATTCTCGATCGCACTCATTATATTGCTGGCAAGCAGAGCCGTAACGCAATTATCTTATCTTCCATACTTCTGACGATCGCTCTGATTTGCACCTATGCCTTGAGTCCCCAAATGAGTGCGCTGGGATTAAATCTCAATCTTTTTGAGCCTGTTGCTGAAGTTCCTGGCACGATGAATATGCTTCACGAAAGCTATTGGGCTCTCGATCTTGTCAAACTGATTGCTGGTGGTGCGATTCTCAGCCTGTGCTATCGGGAACGCTCGTAAGGTAGGGTGGGCAATGCCCACCATCCAGATTGAAACATTGTTGGGGTGGGCATTGCCCACCCTAAATTTTTTAATCGGACGAATCGGCTGCGGGCCAAAGCAAACGCACCGCCATAAAAGCAAAACCGATCGCTGCGATCGTCTTTACCAGACGGACAGGCAACAGAACAGATGCCCCTTCTCCTGCCAGTACGCCCAGAAAGCTAGTCAGCAGTAACGCCCCAGCCGTTCCGAAAAATACTGTGCGCGGAAATTTAGAACTGCCGCTGAGAGCGATCGCCGCCAGTTGGCTTTTGTCTCCCAACTCAGACAAAAATACCGTAATGAAACTTAATCCCAACAGATTCCAGTCGAGCATATTAATTTTGAATTTTGGAATTTATACTGTAGCGGTTTAGTAGTGGGCGACTTCCCAGAACAGCTGGATGGCGATGAATAGCAAACTCACACCCGCTGCTTTTTTGAGCATTTGCGGAGATATGCGGTTTGCTAACCAGCAACCCACCATGCACCCCAACAAGCTCGTCGCCACAAGCGCTGAGGACGCCCCAGCAAAAACAAGCCAGGGAGACTGAGATTGGGCACTCATCAGCAGCGTCGCTACCTGGGTTTTGTCTCCCATTTCGGACAGGAAGATGGTCAAAAAAGTCGAGCCGAAGACAGCTAACGCTCCCTGCCGCACTTTTTGAGCTTGTCGGATCTGGGTTGTGTTGTCGGCAGGTTCGCCCTCAGTCGAGTCTGTCGGTTTTGGCTCGCTTGCAGGTTCCAGGGTGCTAAGACTCTGACTGACTGATTCAAAAGCAGGCAAGCTCACAGATGCAGAGGATAGTTTCACAGGCACTTTGGCTAACTACTCAGTTTTTTCATATTTTTTTCATTTTATCTGCTCCGGCACGAAATCTCACCCAGGAGGGAGGGAAATTTTACAGCCAACCAAAAAAAGCGCAACACCGGATGCGATCGGGCTGTGTTGCGCTTGTGTATATGCAGCTAACTCGGTTGCATATTGGAATTCGAGCGTAGCGAGAGATTTTTTGCAAACGATCGCGACCAATTCCACCGCCTCGCTAGGCATTGCCAGAGAATTTATGCGTTAGATCGGGTTTTGAAAAAAAACCAACCAAGTTTTCGATAAATAAATTGTACGTTTTAGATCGATCGGCTAGTTCTATTTGTTTGGAATCTGTTTCGGGAGGATGTATAAAGAATTCCTCCCCGGCGTCCTCGGTTGTGGCACAGTCTTCCGAGTTAAAGGTAAATGTAAATAGAGGAATTTCTTCTAATAACCCAGCAAACATCAATCGGAAAGCTGCTTGCTGAACTTTAACAGTAGGTTGATTTATTTGCTTAGCGATACTACTAATAGATAGGGTGCCATCAGCATATTCCCAAATCTGCCATTCTAAGGAATTCAGTGGCAGTAGAGGTTTCCCCGATACGATACTTTGAATTGCAGAACTAGAATCGGGAATTACATCAGCAAAACCATCCCAGTTGGAGAGCGATCTCAACCCCGCGAGAGCGACTTCCATCGCGGGAATGCTCAAGCCAGTCATCTCGGCAGTTGGTAAAGTAGCTCTACAGTCGAAATCAAATTTACCACTATGTATGTTGAAAAATCCACATATTTCGCGGATCTGGGCTGTAAAAAGTGAGTTAAGCTGTTCTGCTTGTAAAGCACCTTGAGCCTTTAAAGTTAACCCTAAAGGAGCTTCTTGTTGAGAAAGTTTTTGCAGCCGTTGAATCGCTCGCTGACTCAACCAACCTTTTTCCACGATCTTAGAAATTAAACCTTGACCGTCGAGGCGGTCGCCAGCCGCTACGATCCGTCCTTGCTGAAACCAAATGTAGTATGATTTTTGAGCTTCCGAAACAGGAAAATCTACCGGAATCGATAAGGTTAACCGACCGGACTTTCCTTCTCGTTCAATGATTCGGAATAATTCTGCTAAGGAAAAGTCTTCAATACAACTGGCTAGAGTCATTTCTGCAACCCCTATTTGCCTTTAGTTAATAAGGTTAGGCGATATATGAGCGATCGCTCAACTTTACTTAAATCTTAGATTAAAAGCAAATAGTGAAAAAGTTGAGAAAACTAGGGATTAGCCAAAATTAAGAAATTGTGTAGATTAGTTCATCGTTATTCGTTAGTTCATAGAGCGCCAGTTCATTAGAATAAATTGACAAACATAATAAAATATGTATTCTGTAAAGGCAAAGCATACCCTTCGGGAACTGCTACTCCTTCAGAGAAGGCTATGCGTTTACGCGCAGGCTACGCCAACGCGATCGCAGAACGGGTGACAATTCATAACTCAAATCCAAATTTTTCTGGCCAGGGCAATAGCCTGCCGTCAGGTAGGCTATCGCTCTGGCCTGTATGTGCAGACAAATACACTATGTTGCTTTTCTCAAAAGCGATTAATCGACTGACGCTCTAGTTCGGTGATGGATTTGGATTGCTTCCTGTGAGTCGATCGAACACAAAGCGAGACATTTGGGGAAAGAATTTCCAATTGCTGGAGTAGGTGCGATCGCTTCCTAAAATAGCCAAAATGTAAGCTACTTGACCATCTCTTGTCTTCACAAAAGCAACCTCGTGCCGCGAAGTAGAAGTCCATCCGGCCTTAGAAGCAAAGTCAACACTATCCGGTGGTAAAGATTCACCAAAAAAACCCCTGATCGGGTTGAAACCTCCTATGCGAGCCGAATCTACATCCCAAGCTTCTGGATGCAAATCCCTAGCCAGCAAACGAACCATTTTTCGACTAGCTGCCTCTGAAACTGACTTGCCGGTCACAATTTCATACATCAGTCTGGCAACTTGATCGCTGCTAATTTTATTCTGCATGGGATCTTCTGGATCTTTCCACATTTGCATCTCTCTACCTTCTGGTTTTTGCAGCTTCAAGTAACCGATTGGGTAAGTTTTTTGGTTGAGAATGATGCCTTCGTACCCAGCTTTTTGGAAAAAATTATTCAGCTGCTGACGCTTATCGAACCACTCCTGATACTCTTCGCCTTTTAATCTCGTTCCTGATTTTGCGCCAGTAACTACGTCTATAATACGACTAGCGGCATCATTTGATGAGTTTTGAATCATCCGATAAAGGTCTACACTAAAGGCTGCTTCATCTGTAAAAATACCTTGTTCTAACAGAGCGTATACATAAACCATCCAAAACATTTTGATAACGCTGGCAGGATACCGCAATTCCTGTTGTTGATATCCAGCAATTTCGCCTGTTTTGACGTTAATTAGAGTGATTGATAGAGAGTCTGTTGGCAAGTTTTTTTCATCTGCCATATTGACAAGTTCATCAACAATAGCTTGCAAATCTTGGCTTTGTTTCAGATCTGGAGTGGTATTGACGTTGTAGACTATTTCCACATTTTCTGGCGTCTGCTCCGAGAAACTTGCCAATGCAACTGTCCCAGTCGAGGCGGGAATTTCTGGCGGTGCTAAAGGAGATTCCGGCAATAGTAGCACATTGGTAGGAGTGGGTTGGGGAGATGGCTCCGGTGCCGGAGGTCGATACACCAACCGCACCACTATTAATCCTACAAGGAAAAACACTGCCGCTACTCCCAAGGCTATGCCAGCCAATCGCAACTGATATGCTCTGGCTAAGCGACGTTTCGGGGTAAGCCTCCTAGTGCGATCGGTCTGTTCTCGCGGAGAATGTTTAGCTCGGCGTCGTCTTCTTCTACGGCTTGGTTGTTTTTCCGGTAAGAGCGGAATATCCTTGATGCGGCTTGGCTGTCTTTCCGGTAAAACAGGAATATCTTTGAGCGAAAGTGCAGATTGATGCTTATCCCGTTTCTGCAATGAGAAAAGCTGTTTTTGCAACTCGGTATTGTTCTGCTGCAACCGCTTGATAAATCGATTGGCGCGATTTAGTTTTTCCTCAAGCTCACTAATCCTTTGATAAGGGCTTTTGGATTGATATGGTTCTCGCTGTCTCACTCCTACCTCACTCCTACACCTTTTTGCTTTAATCGCTTGGTCTGTATTATCTTAGACTGGCTGCTTTTTTGGTAAAAAACTGTTCGTTAGGGACTAGGGGCTAGGGGTTAGGGGTTAGGGGTTAGGGAAAAGGGGCTAGGAGTTAGGGAAAAGGGAAAAGGGAAAAGGGAAAAGATTTATTTTTCTGCTCC
>NZ_JACJPW010000046.1 GCF_014696265.1 Aerosakkonema funiforme FACHB-1375
GTGGTTTCGCGAACCAAAGAAGAAGTGACCAAAGAACCGTGCATAGCGGAGAACAAGCTACCGCCGAACACACCAGCTACACCCAGCATATGGAAGGGGTGCATCAGAATGTTATGCTCTGCTTGGAACACGATCATGAAGTTGAAGGTGCCAGAGATACCCAGAGGCATACCATCAGAGAAGCTACCTTGACCCAAGGGGTAGATCAAGAATACTGCGGTTGCAGCAGATACAGGAGCGCTGTATGCTACGCAGATCCAAGGACGCATACCCAAGCGGTAGCTGAGTTCCCACTGACGACCCATGTAGCAGAAGATGCCAATGAGGAAGTGGAAAATCACCAACTGGTAGGGGCCACCGTTGTAGAGCCACTCATCTAAGCTGGCTGCTTCCCAGATTGGGTAGAAGTGCAGACCAATAGCGTTAGAAGAAGGAACAACAGCACCGGAGATGATGTTGTTGCCGTACAACAGGGAGCCTGCTACGGGTTCGCGGATACCATCAATGTCTACTGGAGGAGCCGCGACGAAGGCGATGATGAAGCAGGTAGTAGCGGTTAAGAGGGTGGGGATCATCAGGACGCCGAACCAGCCGATGTAGAGGCGGTTTTCGGTCGATGTGACCCACTCGCAGAACCGTTCCCAGACGTTAGCGCTGGAGCGCTGTTGAATGGTGGTGGTCATGATTGGATGATTGCTATGTATTTTTCGAGGTTCGAGGTAGTGTTTTCTCTACCTGTTTATAGATTAATCCCTATATTTAGTTTTGTAAAGGGTTTTTGATGTTTGTTTTTATTGGTTACTTTTATCAGTGTTATAAGCTGAGCTTATAAATACCAAATCGGTTGCGATTACCCCTGTTATCCTTGGGAAAAGTGTGGGAGTGGCAGAGTTGGAGAAGAACATTGAGACTCAAAAAGGGGGTAGCAGAGCCGGATTGGGTATTAGGCATCGCACATAATAAACACTTATCTAGCTAGGATTTCGCCCCTCTACTGCAAGTTGCCATAGGGCAAACTAAGCGTGTAAATAATCTCAAAATCTTACCTAGTACAGGCGGAAAGATCCAGATTCGATCTAAAAAATCGGCGGAAAATATCGACGGTTTGGTTACTGCTATCCAGTCTGCGATCGACTGCACACTGCATATCACCCATGAAGACAGCAAAACAGCAGAGGAAGAAATAAAACTTTTTCAAGAAACAGCAGCAGTTTTTGCAAATGTAACTGAGGTGGTTAACCATATTATTTTAAAATTTTTTATAGGTGCAGTGGAGGTTATTAATGAAGCTAACTAGAGTCTCTTGTCTGTAATTTAGTATTTTAGCGTTTAGACTGCTCGCTTCCCTAAATTACACTTATAAAAAAGAGAGTATAATCGATTACCGAGGGCGCAAGCTCTTTGGGCTGACTGCTATCTCTAAACAATAATGTTTAACAACCTATCTTTACGAGCTAAAGCCATCGGTTTTGCGATCGCCCTCGGTACATTGCCGGTGCTGGGCATAGGCGCAATAGCTTACTACTTTGCCAACCGTTCGATTACGGAAGACGTAATGCGATTGCAGCAAGCCTATGCAGTAGAACTAGCCGACAAAATCAGCCGTTTCATGTTTGAGCGCTACGGAGACATTCAGGCGATCGGGAACCTAGCCATTCTCGCCGATCCTCGCGTCAGCAGCATAGTTCCTCAAAAGCAAAAGGAAGAAACGCTCAATCGCTACCTGGATACTTACCGAGTATACGATAATATTGCCGTCTTCGATCTGTCGGGAAACTTAATTGTTAAATCGCGAGGTGAAGCGAGCGGAAATCATAGCAATCGAGAATATTTTCAGCAAGTCCTCAAAACACAACGTCCCTTTATCAGCGCTCCAGAATTTTCACAGTCTACAAATGACTGGGCGATTTACATCGCGGCACCGGTAAAAAATGTCATTACAGGTAAAATTATTGCCATAGCCCGATCGCGTCTACCCGTCAAATACCTGAGAGAACGCATCAAAACCCTCGGTAGCTCTCAAGAGCAATCCCATGTAATCGACCCTTCTGGCAAAATCTTTGTAACTTACGATCCAAAAGAGGCAGGTCAACAGATCGAATCAGAGTATCCCCTTTTCGATCGAGTGCAAGCAGAAAAACAGGCAGATGTTAAAGTCGTTTTTTCCCGCTCTGACAAAACCGACAAAGTACTGGCTACGGCTCCCACCCCAGAACTAGCAGGGATGCCAAAATTAAACTGGATTGTACTGGTTGATAACGATACAGCCATTGCCTTCAGACCGCAGAGAGATCTGCTAGTAACGCTGTTGATCGGAACGGGAGCAACTGCCATACTGGTAAGCGCGATCGCAGCTGTAATTGCCGATCGCACCACCAAATCTATCAACCTGATCGTCAGCTCCATCAGTGTTTCCACCAGTGAAATTGCTTCCACAGTTGAGCAACAGGAACGAGTCGCCACTCAACAGGCTAGTTCTGTCAATCAAACCACCGCGACAATGAACGAGTTGGGTGCATCCTCAAGATCTACAGCAGAACAAGCGCAATTAGCTGCCGAAAGTGCCCGTGAAGTATTAAATTTGGCAGAATCATCAGCAACAGCTGCACGTCAAGTCTTAAACCTAGCCCAGCAAGGTACTCAGACAGTAGAGCGAACCCTAGAGGGAATGTCTGCCCTCAAAGAAAAAGTAGGTGCGATCGCACAGCAAACCCTACACTTGACAGAACAGACCAATCAAATTACTGGTATCACTAATATAGTTACCGACTTGGCTACCCAAACCCATATGCTCGCGCTTAACGCCGCTGTAGAAGCAGTGCGTGCGGGAGAACACGGCAAAGGATTTGGCGTCGTCGCCGCTGAAATCCGGAAACTTGCCGATCAAAGCAAACAATCAGCGCAGAAAATTAACGCCTTAGTTATTGGTATTCAATCGGCAATTAATTCCACAGTAATAGTGACAAATGAAGGCAGAAAAACAGCAGAAGAAGGAATCAAACTTTCTCAAGAAACAGCAGAAGCCTTTACAAGCGTGACCAAAGGAATAGACGAAGTGATTTTGAGCAAGCAACAAACTTCCCTGAATGCGATCGACAATATTGTTGTCAGTTCTCAACAAATTTCCCTCACCGCCAAACAACAAGCGATCGCGATCGAGCAAGTAGTTGAAGCAATGAATAGCCTCAATCAAGGTGCAGCACAAACTGCCAGCGGCATCACACAAACCAAAATTGGCATTAAAAAACTCGAAGAAGCCGCCCAGAATCTCAAAGCAATAGTTTAGGGGCTAGGGGTTAGGGGTTAGGGGCTAGGGGTTAGGGGCTAGGGGCTAGGGGAAAGGGAGAGGGAAGAGGGAGAGGGAAAAGGGAAAAGATTTATTCTCCCACTCCCCCAATCCCCCAATCCCCCACTCTCCCACTCTCTCAGCCGGGAGGCCATTCCATCTGCCGTCCCCCCAAAATATGTAAATGGAGATGGTATACAGTTTGTCCGCCATCATCACCATTGTTAATCACCACCCGATAGCCGTTGGTGAGTCCAGCTTGTTCGGCAATCCGCTTGGCAGTCAGTAACAGGTGGCCCATAAGGGCGTGGTCTTGGGACTCAGCATCGGCTAATTTGGCGATCGGTTTTTTGGGAATCACCAGGATATGAACCGGCGCTTGTGGATTAATGTCTTTGAAAGCAAGCGCTAAATCGTCTTCATAAACAATGTCCGCGCGAATCTCCCGGCGGATGATTTTACCGAAGATGGTGTCCTTGGTTTCAGTCATGTTGTTCGTGCTACTAGCAGCAATTCTCAAAATTCCTCAGAATATTATTTCCCAGATCGGTAATCAACTCGCTCGTGCGGCTACAAAATATTACCGCCCCACCAGCGAACTTTAAGGAGACAAACTCAATGACACATCCTGTTTTCGATCGCCCCGAAGTATTGCGAGTACTGTTCCATCCCCGCCGCGATGACGGTATCATCCCCAAAGGTGTATACAGCGTCGCCGTAAAAGTTGAGTCTGGAGTAAGGGTCAGGGGACGCTTGTACCCAGCCGCTCCTGATGCGCCAGCAATCCTGTACTATCACGGCAATGGGGAGATTGCCGCCGAGTATTATGAAATTGCAAATTTATATAACCAGTTAGGCATTACCCTGCTGGTGATGGATTATCGAGGTTATGGGTCAAGCGATGGAACGCCCACAGCCAGCACTCTCCTGACAGATGCGGTGAAAGTATTCGATGCGGTGGACAGTATCTTCGATTTATACGGACTGAATCCACAGCGATTGTACGTAATGGGGCGCAGTCTTGGCAGTGCGCCAGCGATTGAAATAGCGCACTATGCTGGCAAACGACTGGCAGGGGCGATAATTGAAAGCGGTATCGCTAACGGTTGGGCGCTTCTCAAACGCTTGGGAGTTGAAGTAGACGAAGAGGCGGACGAAAATAACGACGGAGTTGGTAACGCACTCAAAATCAAGAATATCACTATTCCCACATTGATTATCCACGGTCAAGAAGATAATTTAATTCCTGTTTCGCAGGGAATTGTACTGCATCGCTTTTGTGCTGCACCAGATAAACGGCTAGTACTGATTCCCGGTGCCGGTCACAACGATCTCATGGTAGTGGGAGCAGTGCAATATTTTGAGGCAATTCAGAAATTTATCTTCTCTTAGATCTGAAGATTTGAATAAGATAAGGATAAAAAGGCACTATAGTTTTTAGCAGTTTTAGGAAAATTAAAGTGCTTGCGAGAGTTTGGAGTGCATCTATTGTCGGTATCGACGCCGTGAAGGTAGGCGTGGAAGTCGATGTGTCGAACGGTTTACCGGGAATTGTCGTCTTAGGTTTACCAGACGCAGCGGTTCAAGAATCGAGAGAAAGAGTGAAGGCGACCCTGAAAAATACTGGGTACGCCTTCCCGATGCGAAGAATTGTAATTAACCTCACTCCAGCCGATTTACGCAAAGAGGGGCCAAGCTTCGATCTGCCCATCAGCGTAGGTATTTTGGCGGCGTCGGAACAAGTGAGCGCTCAGCTTTTGGGAGATTATCTATTTTTAGGAGAAGTCTCCCTCGATGGTAGCTTGCGATCGGTTGCCGGTGTATTGCCCATTGCCGCAGCTGCCCAAAAGTTAGGTATTGTCGGTTTAGTAGTTCCTGCTGACAATGCACGGGAAGCTGCTGTTGTGCAGGGATTGGAAGTTTACGGTTTTAATAATTTGGCAGATGTAGCTGATTTTTTGAATCAGCCAGAACGTTACCAACCCGTGCAATTTGATGGCAGGAAAGAATTAACTAAATCTTTATTTAACGGCCCAGATTTAAAGGAAGTAAAAGGTCAAGCACACGCCCGTCGCGCTTTGGAAATTGCTGCTGCGGGCGGACATAATTTAATTTTTGTCGGCCCACCGGGAAGCGGTAAAACGATGTTAGCGCGAAGATTACCAAGTATTTTACCACCGCTGGCATTTGAAGAAGCGCTGGAAGTAACTCAAATTCATTCTGTGGCTGGATTGCTAAAAGATAGAGGAACTTTAGTGAGCGATCGACCTTTTCGCAGTCCTCATCATTCTGCCTCTGGCCCCTCTCTTGTTGGCGGCGGTAGTTTTCCGCGACCCGGTGAAATTTCTTTAGCACATCGGGGTGTACTTTTTCTCGATGAATTAACAGAATTTAAACGAGATGTTTTGGAATTTTTGCGACAACCTTTAGAAGATGGTTACGTTACCATTTCTCGCACCAAACAATCTGTGATGTTCCCCGCTCAGTTTACCTTAGTTGCGAGTACAAATCCATGTCCTTGCGGTTATTTTGGCGATCCGATTCAACCTTGCACCTGTACCCCTGCGAAAAGAGAACAATACTGGGCAAAACTTTCCGGCCCTTTGATGGATAGAATTGATTTGCAAGTGGCAGTTAATCGTTTGAAGCCAGAAGAAATCACGCAACAACCAAAGGGAGAGGAATCGGCATCTGTGCGGCAAAGAGTGCAAGCAGCGAGAGAGCGATCGCGCTTTCGTTTCCAATCAGAACCTTCTTTGCGTTGCAATGCGGAAATGCAAAGTCGTCACTTACAACAATGGTGTCAGTTAGATGATGCTTCGCGCAATTTATTAGAAGCAGCAATCAGGAAATTGGGATTATCGGCGAGGGCGAGCGATCGCATCCTCAAAGTAGCCAGAACAATTGCCGATTTAGCAGGCGATGAGAACTTGAAACCCCAGCACGTTGCCGAGGCAATTCAATATCGTACAATAGATAGAATGCAGTAATTTTTTTATCGGTAATTAGCGATGAGTCAAAAAATTAGTACTACCTTCAAAAATCGTCATGTAATAACTATCACAGATGAAGCCTGGAATGAAGTGCAATCTGTTGCTAAAAAGCTAGGTATATCAGTATCTGAGCTTTTAGAAAAAATAGGTTATGGCGAATTGGTAGTGATAGATTCAGAAGAATTAGAAGACCTTGTAGATACTATCGATGGTTTGGAAGGTTTGTTAGATGTCAAAGAAAATGGCACTGTTTCTTGGGAACGGGTAAAAGCTGAATTAGGAGCGTAAATAATTTTGTGCTAAAATTTTAGAAAAATAGATTTGTATGTAAAGTAACTTATGCCCAAAGTAAAAACAAAACTACCAACAGATGAATGGGTAACGGCGACTTGGGATGAGTACATCGAAGCGATTAGCGATCGCGCTCTAGAAAATGCCAAAAGTTATTACTACAAAGGACAACTGCGAATTGAAATGACACCCCAAGGCTACGACCATTCTTATGATAACTCCCTGATTGGCTACTGCGTGCAATTATTTGGTGGCATCACAGGCATTGCTATGAGTGCAGTCACTAATTGCACTTTTAGACTAAGTAATCAAGCAGAAGCTCAACCAGATTTAGCCTTTTACATTGGGGAAAATGCCGAAATTATTCCACCGAATACAACTATTGTCGATCTAAATATTTACCCGCCCCCAGATTTAGTAATCGAAATTGCTAAGACTTCGCTATCAGATGATATTGGTGGAAAGCGAATGTTATACGAACAATTGGGAGTGAGAGAATATTGGGTTGTAAATGTAGTGAGAGCTTTGTTGATTGCTTTTGCTATTGCAGATGGTGGAAGTAGACAAATAACACAATCTCAAGTTTTACCAAATTTACCATTTAGTTTATTAGAAGAAGCTTTGCGGCGGGGTCGTGAAAGTGGGAGAAGTCAGTTATACAGTTGGTTAATTGGTCAAATGCAGGAAATTGGTAATTCACAGTAAACAAAGACGGATGGTTCCTAAGTTTAAAATAACCTTCGATCGCTTTCCTTACCTCCAGAAATCAGCCAAAAGTGGTAAAAAGTTGGGAGAATAGGTTAAAACTGATTTGATAAGCCCAACCTCCAGACCCCTTATCTACACAACCTCTAGAAAATCGTCTACTAAGCTTTATGATCACAGGCACTTTCACTCAAGATAAACAAGCGGAGATAGAGGTCGCCCTCACTCACTTGGAAAAACTTTTGCGCGACAACTGCACCATTACCCTCGTAGCAGAAAAAAACTCTCTAGCTGTAACGGGAACGTTTAGCGAAAGCAATAAGCCAGAAGTTGAAGTGGCTCTCATGCACCTAGAAAAACTCATGCTAGAGTATAATTTCACGCAAGTACATAGGAAATAAAACGCAAGAGTCTAAAATAACAGGCAATTTTAGTTATTGTAGGGATTGAATTACTACTATTCATAGAATCCTGCTTCTTGGCTCATTTGAATTAGTTCATCTAGAGCTTTACTGCGGTTTTCATCCGGTTTTTCCTTGTTCTCCCGCGCAAGGCGAATTTCCTCTGCATCTTCTAAATCTTCCAAAATAGTCAATAATTCTTCCCAAACTTCCACACTCAGTTGAACGGCAGATTTATTTCACTCTGCATCTACCACAAATTGAACCTTTTCCAACAGTTGTTTTGCATTCATATTTTTTTCAGAACTAATTTAAATTTAATAAACGTATCTGTGAAATAGCTGGGAATGTTATTAGGTCAGCCATCGATACTTGGCAAGTAAAGCTTTACCATCTCTCAACTACAAGTCCATCCACATAATTAAAATGCTCGTCATTTGTAGCTAATTTCCATCCATTTTCAAGACATTGCGCCGCAATCCAAATATCATTTTCAGGAATTGGTCTTCCTCTGCGCCTTAATGAAAGACGAGTTTGTGAGTATAAGGCGGCTGTTTGTCGTCCCATCGGCAAAACAATACAAGTATCAATAAACTGTAAATAACGAGTGATATTTGTGAGGGAACGTGCCGAATTTTCTGCTCCAAATATCAATTCCCCCACTACAGTTAATGGTAAAACAACTATCGGTAACGCAGTCACTTTCACCACCACATCTGAGTTGCTGTTAAGATAACGAATTGCCATAGAAGTGTCTAATGCAGTTTCACCAGCCATGAGGGTCAATTTTCCCAAACTCGTCTGCAATCATACGCTGTAAATCTTCAGCTTCTTCATCGCTAAGAATACCAGCAAACTGCAATAGCGGATGCGGCAAACTTTGTTCGCTATTAATCGTAATTTTCACTCTGGAGTGTTCTGCTAAACCTTCTAAAGTTTGCAGGGGACGCAGAACACCATCTTCATAAATTGCTTCTATAGTTTGAGCCTGTATCATATTGGATTCCATTTGGTTTTCGTCAATTGAAATCGATCGGGTATATCTTGTTAAATCATAACATACAACAGCTTGCAGTGGTCGATCGTACAGGCTATGGGTCGAGATACCCGACTTCTTGGAGAAGTCGGGTATCTGTGTACCTCACTCACCTGAAACGCGCTGTATTTTTGTTTAGCTATCGTGAAAATACAAACCCTATCAAAAAATAGAAGAAACCTAAATTAGGACGTTACTAACGCATCCAAAAGAAACTGATACCCTATTTGAATGTAATCTTTAAATCATCGATAAGCCTCTCGACGGTACGGTTTTAGTCTTTACCATATATTTCGTCGGTTATTTTGATTGCCTCATCCATAAATTTACTGCGTTTTTCATCCCATTCTTCCTTATATTTCATCAAATCTTGAAAACGAATTCGCCGCTGTTTTCCCACCTTGATATAAGGAATTTCTTCCTCATCCAATAACTTATTTAAAAAAGATTTTGAGACATCCAAAATATCAGCTGCTTCCTGTGTAGTCAATTCGTGATTATGGGGAATCAAATATATTGCCTGACCTGATGCAATCTTCTTAACGATATCGCGTAAAACACTGCTAACAGACTCAGGAATTATAACTTCTTCTCCGTTGCTTCCGACTAATTTTATTTGTGAAGTTTCCAAACTGAGGATTTGTGATAATTTGGCGATCGCATCTGCTTCTTCTGGCTGAATAACTGACTCTAACGACAATTTTTGCTTCAGCATAATAGTTAAAATAGCTTAAGTTATTAGAGTATAACACAAATTCGCATTAAACGCAATAATCGCATTAAATGAAATGTATCTATTAACCAGCCATGAGGGTCAATTTTCCCAAACTCGTCTGCGATCGGAAGCTGTAACTCTTCAGCTTCTTCATCATTAAGAATATTGTCCTCGATTGGCAAGCCAAAACTATTTACTCATAGCAAGTCAGATATTCTGTCGATACCCAACCTTTCAGACCATTTTTTTGTTTACTTTCAACACTAACTAAAGCCCATTCTCCATCATCAGAATAACGCTGAACCGAAACTATTGATGCAAAATCTATGCTAGCGATCGCTCTACCTTCAGGCTCATTTCTCATATTCAGTCGATCGCCATATTTAGTTAACACCCAAAACTCATTACAAGTCTTAGTAACTATATATTCATCGCTGTTTTGAATTGCCGTTGCGCTTGTTTTTTCCGGCGACGCCAAAGCTGCCGAGATAGTTTTAAAACCAATCGCAGAAAGGGAAACAATTGCGATCGTTGTTAACAATTTTTTCCTGTTATGGTTTTTTCTCACGTCAACCTCTTTGAGGAAAGTCTGTTATTTCCAATATATTTTCTGGGTTCAGTAAATATCCTATTCCATGAGATACAATTAGTAATTAATTCTATCTGGCTTAAAGTCTGAAATTTTCAATCGCTTCTTAGCTAGTTCATCTATCTAAAGAGCGAAAAGCTCTCTGATATTTAAGTTACAAACGAAAATAGGGTGGGCAATACCCACCCTACTTGCAATTAGCCAGAAATTTGGAAAAACGGGTCGCGGATAAAATTGTTAGTTATCAATCAGCGCCGCAAGTTAGGTAATTTGCCCATACCCAACCTTCATATCCTCGTCCTCTGTCTGTAATAATATTAACCCAATTTCCCGAACTATCGAAACGCTTACGCAGCACGACAGATCTATTAGGTATAGTGCTGATAACTTTGCCATTAATGTTGCTGCGATCGCGCACATTGATGGGGTCTCCATCTGGAGTCATCACCATCATAAAGCGGTCTGTGCAACGCTGAGCGAGTAGATATTCATTGCGGTTCTCGGTTAACTTAGGGTTCGTTTGTGCAGCAGAGGTAGGCTTGACGCTGCTTAAAGATAGCGACAACAAAGAAAATAATGTTAAAGTTTTTACCCACTTTGCCAGGTTTTTCATAATCCACTCTCCTACTTTGAGAAAAGCCTACTTAACTTATTAATATTATGGCCTGTCATTTAGAGAACGTCTTCATTGAAGATTTCCGATCGATGTGGTAATAAAAATAAGATGATTTTGGTAGAGTTGCGATCGCCTACAGTTATTCGATCGCACTCGTACCAGATAGGGGTAAAATATGACAGTCGTACTCTGTGCCGGACTGTGATCGATCGTTATACGTTGCCGGAAATGGGCAACCTGTGGACAGAAACCTATAAACTGAAGACGTGGCTAGCAGTAGAAATTGCAGTTTGCGAGGCGCAAGCTGAACTTGGCTATATCCCGGCTGAGGCTGTTGAGGAAATCAAAGCAAAAGCTAACTTTGACCTCAACCGGGTGCAAGAAATTGAAGCGGAAGTCCGCCACGATGTCATCGCCTTCTTGACAAATGTCAACGAATATGTAGGTGATGCCGGACGCTACATTCACTTGGGTTTAACCAGTTCCGACGTGCTGGATACCGCTTTGGCTCTGCAAATGGTAGCCAGCGTCGATGTATTGTTGGAACGGGTGGAAGATTTAATTCAAGCGATTCGCTACCAAGCGCAGCAACATCGCAACACAGTGCAAATCGGCAGATCGCACGGAATTCACGCGGAACCGATTACTTTTGGGTTTAAATTAGCCGGTTGGTTGGCAGAAATGCACCGCAACCGCGATCGCTTAGTCAATCTTCGCCGCAGCGTTGCAGTTGGGAAAATCTCCGGTGCGGTGGGAACTTATGCTAATGTGGAACCGCGAGTAGAAGCGATCGCCTGTCACAAACTCGGACTGGAACCGGATACGGCATCGACTCAGGTAATCTCGCGCGATCGTCATGCCGAATTCGTGCAAGTATTAGCACTATTAGGTGCATCGATCGAACGCTTTGCAGTCGAAATTCGCAACTTGCAACGCACAGATGTTCTCGAAGTAGAAGAATTCTTCTCTAAAGGTCAAAAAGGTTCTTCTGCAATGCCGCACAAACGCAACCCAATTCGATCGGAAAGATTGACGGGAATGGCAAGAGTTTTGCGCGGTAATGTAGTAGCAGCTTTGGAAAATGTCGCACTTTGGCACGAACGGGATATTTCCCACAGTTCCGTCGAACGAATGATATTACCCGACTCCTGCACTGTCGCACATTTCATGTTAGTAGAAATCACCGATTTGGTGAAAAACCTCTTAGTTTATCCCGAAAACATGGCGCGGAACATGAAAGTTTATGGCGGCGTAGTTTTCAGCCAAAGAGTGATGCTAACCTTGGTAGAGAAAGGTTTGCGCCGAGAAGATGCTTATGCGATCGTGCAATCTTGCGCTCATCAAGCTTGGAATCAACCAGAAGGTGATTTTCAAGCTTTAATTAGCAAAGATGAGCGAGTAATGCAAGTATTATCGCCAGCAGAGATACAAGCTTGTTTCGATCCGCAACATCATCTCAAACATTTGGATGAAGTTTATCAACGGTTGAGTATTTGATGAGTTTTTAGGTACGTAGTTGCGCTTTAGCGCTAAAGCGCAACTACGTACCTTCCAGGAATGAGTGTAATTATTTAATAGGAGTAATCTGAGGTTTTATGGCTCCATCTTTAAACTCACTCAAAATATCCCAAAAGTTATGGCTGAGCGTTCTATCGCTATCAGTATAAGGATCTCCTGCTAAAATTCTACCATTAGGAGCAATAATAGTCGGAAGAGGGCCTTGATTACTGGTAAGAGTCATCGTCTGACCCTTAGCTAATCTCAGCAAATATTCATGTTCGCCGCCAATAATGCGATCGCTCACGGTAGTAGAATTTTGATCGGAAGGAAAACTAATTCTGACCCGTATTTGAGTACAACTGCTGCTGGTGCGATTTTTGGCTACCCAACCTGAGACGGGACGAGCTATATTTTAGACAACTGTTTCCCACAATGAATTATTTTAAGGGCAGTGTTCGGAATCGCAATAAATTGCTTCAAGCCGTGAAAAGCGAAGTCAAAGCGCGGCTGGAACAATCATTGCACAATGCGGTGCGAGTTATCTTGTTAAAAGAAACCCAACCCGAACAAATGCCACGACTTTGGGATATCGATGTCAAAATCGGCAGGCGTCCTACTTTCCAGCTACCACCAGAGACAAGCATCCTGGAAGTATTTGAGGAAACTGGTGGCAAGTTAATGATTTTAGGGACAGCGGGTTCCGGTAAAACTACCACCCTGCTGGAACTTGCCAACGAACTAATTACTGCGGCGGAAAATGACATCAGCAAACCAATACCAGTTTTGTTAAATCTGCTATCTTGGCAACAAAATAACCAACCTATTGCAGATTGGTTAATAGCTGAACTAAACTCGCGATATGGTGTGCCCGTAAAGGTTAGCAAACGGTGGATTAAAGAACAACAAATCCTGCCGCTACTCGATGGATTGGATGAACTGGAATTAACGCAACAAGAACAATGTCAGCAACGGATAAATGAATTGTTAGCAGGAGAAAATCCCCCCAAGCATTTGGTAGTTTGTACTCGTATGGAAAATTATAAGAGTTGCAATACTAAGTTGCGCTTGCATGGCGCAGTTTATTTGCGACATCTCAGTGAAACTCAGATCAAAGAATATTTGATGAAGTCCAGAAGTCGAGAACTGTGGGAAAATATCAAAACTGAACCGCCGTTATTAGAATTGGCTAAAAATCCGTTATTTTTGAATATGATGGCGTTGGCATATGAGGAAATTTTAATTCATGCTTGGAGACGAATCGCCGCTAAAGACGAACGCCGCGAATATTTATTAAATGCTTATATTCGGCGAATGCTAACGCGGGATATGGAAAGTCAATTTTATCGCCAAGGTAAACAACCGCGTCCCGAACAAATGCGTCCTTGGTTAACTTGGTTGGCGAAAAGAATGAGTGAATTAAATCAGCAAGAATTTACGCTCGAAAAGATCGATCGTCATTGGTTACAAACTTCCGCACAGAAGCGCTTATATCGTATGGGTGTTTTGCTGAGCTTGGGAGGTATTTTGATGAGTAAAAAGGCAATTGTACGGACGATATTGGCAAAAAATGGTTATATTCCTAAAGATTATCCCCGTTTTCTAGGATTGGCGACAGAAAGATTGTTTGTGCAAAAAGTGAGTGGGCGATATCGTTTTGTGCATGAATTGTTGCAAAGATATTTAGGTCAATTGCCATCGTAGTTTTTGGTGATTTCCATTCAATTATGGAGTTTCATAAAATGTCACTACAGTCGAGTATAGATATAATTTAATTATGGTATAGTTTTAGGTGGTGCGATCGCAGCATCAACGGCAGCAACCCTAACCTTGGAACTCGGTTTATCTTATATCGAATTGCTCAAAAGATATGTCAACTCTACGCCATTCGCCAAGTCGTTTTCCCATCCATGCTTACACACAGCATTGAACATGATAGATGACCATCTTCATCCTGCTTATGAAAGGTGCTAAAAAGAGCAAGTCAAAGTACAATACCCATTTAGACTGCCAAAATGTAAAATTTCAAAATGTCCAAGACTCACACCGTCGAAATTCAGCACCAAGGTAAAACCTACACCCTGCAAGTACCGGAAGATGTAAAGATTCTCAACGCCGCCCAAGCCGCCGGCATAGACTTGCCGAATTCCTGTAATGCGGGAGTTTGTACCACCTGTGCAGGGCAAATTTTAGCAGGAGAAGTGGATCAAAGCGATGGAATGGGCGTCAGTCCGGAACTGAAGGCAAAAGGCTATGTGTTGCTCTGCGTAGCTTATCCGCGCTCGGATTTAAAAATTGTCAGCGAGAAAGAAGACGAAGTATATCACCTACAATTCGGACAATATCAAAAATAATCAAACCCATGACAACACATTTTATTACCGCCGAAATTGACCTCCAAGAGTCCCCCGCCAAGCTGCATCAGGAAATTGAAGCAGAATTGGAAAAACGGGGCGAACCTCTGCGCTGGGCTGTTACTGGTGTCGATGTTGACCGACAAAAAGCCACTGTAGAAGCTGTCGTAACAGCAGCAACCGATGAATCCAAAATCTAAAATCTGAAATCCGAAATTGCTTGCACGTCCGTACACAGTTGTATTAATTGTGCCGACTGGCATTGGGGCGGCGATCGGCGGTTACGCAGGAGATGCTTTACCTGTAGCCAGAGCGATCGCCTCCTGTTGCGATTGTCTCATCACCCATCCCAACGTTCTCAACGGCGCTAGTTTATACTGGCCCCTACCCAATGCCTTATACGTTGAAGGTTACGGGCTTGACAAATTTGCCGCTGGATGCTGGGGATTGCGCCCAGTGCATCAAAACCGCATCGGTTTAATCCTCGACCGAGCGATCGAACCCGACTTGCAATTGCGCCACCTGCAAGCAGCCGACGCCGCCAGAGCCACACTGGGACTGAACCTCACCGACTGCATAGTCACAGATGCCCCATTGGGAGTGGAATTGCGAACATCGGATTCTGGTGCATCTTGGGGCACAATCCAAAATCTCGATAGCTTATTGAGAGCAGCTGAAGTATTGATAACGAAAGCTAAAGCAGAAGCGATCGCCGTCGTAGCCCGTTTCCCCGAAGACATCGACAGCCAAGCCCTCGCAAACTATCGCCAAGGCAAAGGCGTCGATCCCGTCGCCGGTGCCGAAGCCGTCATCAGCCACTCGATCGTCCGCACATTTCAAATCCCCTGCGCCCACGCCCCCGCCTTTTCCGCACCTTCCCTCGACCCGCACTTATCGCCCCGCTCAGCCGCCGAAGAATTGGGCTACACCTTCCTACCCTGCGTCCTCGTCGGCTTAAGTCGCGCCCCTCAGTTCGTCACAGCAAATTCCTTCGCTAGGCATCAGAAAAGAGCGGGAGAGCGGGAGAGCGGGAGAGCGGGAGAAAAGAAGAGTGGGAGAAGAGAAGAGCGGGAGAACAGGAGAACAGAAGAAAATGTACATAATGCTTTCCCCGCTCCCCCACTCCCCCCTGAAAGTATCTGGGCCGATCGAGTAGATGCGATCGTCATCCCTGCAACTGCCTGCGGTGGTAGTGCCATCCTGAGTTTCAGCCAACTGCCAGCGAAAATTATCTGCGTCGAGGAAAATCAAACTCAAATGCAAGTGCCTCCAGAATCGTTAGGGATCGAAGCATTACGAGTACACTCGTATTTAGAGGCTGTGGGGGTATTGGTGGCCCATAGAGCAGGTATTAATCCGTCAGCCCTCAGCCCAGACCTCTCTCCCATACGTAGCGTCTTAAAGAACTGGTGACAGATCCTTTACCTAACGATCCGGAATTTGAACCTCTTACACGCCCGCAACTTCTAGTTGCGATGGGCGTGACCGCAATCTTATTGTTGGTGGTTGCCAAGCTATGGCTGCAATTTGGTGCAGTCTCCCTTTTAAAAGTCCAATGGACGAGGCTTGCATTACCTATAGGAATTGGCATCGGTCTGGGAATTACCGCCGCTAGTTCCCTGGTTTATCGCCTTTGGCCGGCCTATCGCAAAAGCGCAGATGTGTATCTGGCATTGGTGTTAAAACCCTTATTGTGGCCAGATCTGATCTGGTTGGCATTACTGCCGGGATTGAGCGAAGAATTATTATTTCGAGGCGTAATGCTGCCTGCATTGGGCTTGAATATCCCCGCATTGTTAGTCAGCAGTATCTGCTTTGGTGTGTTGCACCTCAGCGGTATACAACAGTGGCCTTATGCCATTTGGGCTACTGCCATAGGGCTGATACTGGGATACAGTGCCCTTGGGACAGGCAATCTGTTAGTGCCGATCGTCGCTCACATCGTCACGAATCTCGTTTCTAGCTGCCTTTGGAAACTCGATAGCGGCGGAAATTCTGACTCTCTCAAAACTTAACAGCAAGTAGGGTGGGTTAAGCATGGGCGATCGCGTCTGCCAAAAAACCAACTGTTCGCAAACCTTGCCGTAGCCCACCATCACTATTGTCTGTAAGACCAGCAGCTCACCCATTTTTGCGATCCATAAAAAAATTTATCTAATCGTAGGGTGGGTTAGGCACGGGCGATCTAAAAGTCAAAAGTCAAATATTAAGGGAATTGGGAATGGGGCATGAGGCATGGGCCTGCGGGGAAGGGGGTGAGGGGGTGTATGTCCTACCCCCCAAATAAAAAAACGCCCAAAACTTGCGGGCGTCGATCATCAGGGTGCATCTACATTTTTAATATAACCTATACTGAGGGGTCTTACCCCTCACCCCTATAAATTTTTAATAAAACTTTACAATCGGTGCTGGCAAAGTCTGAAGGGATGCCATTCCCGATCTAATTATAGTCTGGACATCGTACTTTTTGTGTATCAAATAGGACAATAATCGATGACCCTATTCGCCACAAAGTAGCATAAAAACAGATATAGCTGGGTAAAGGGCAGTCTTGTTGTGAGATTTTACACAAATGATGTGAGCGGACGAGCTCTGGCGATCGCTTGCAAACCGATCGTGGCAGTAACAAATTCGCCTAAGCTGACGCGGAAATGGAACTGGTGAAGGACGATCGGCAATCCTTAAAACCCATATTGCATATAGGGATCTGCTGCTAACCACACCCAATTGCCCCATGCCTTCAGTAAATTTTGGGGAAAATTGTTGATAGACCGATCCCGCTAATTTTATCTTTATATATGGCCTACTGCCTAAATCCCGATTGCCAGAAACCAACCAGCAACCCACAGGGGACAAAATTTTGTCAAAATTGCGGTTCCAAATTGCTGTTGAGCGATCGCTACCGTGCCATCAAGCTCATCGGCGAAGGTGGATTTGGCAGAACCTTCTTAGCTGTGGATGAGTATAAACCATCCAAACCGCGCTGTGTAATCAAGCAATTTTTCTACCAAGGTGCTGGAGCCGAGATAGCTGTAGAACTATTTGAACAAGAAGCCGTGCGGCTGGACGATTTGGGCAAACATCCTCAAATTCCCGAACTTTTCGCCCACTTTGAAGTAGATAAGCGCCAATATTTAGTCCAAGAGTTTATAGACGGGCAAAACCTAGCTCAGGCGCTGGAAACAGAAGGCGCATTCAGCGAAACTCAAATTCGCGACTTGTTGAACAATTTGTTGCCAGTACTTGATTTTATCCACTCTCACAACATCATTCACCGCGACATCAAACCAGAAAACATCATTCGCAGATCCCCCCAAGGCGGATCTCCTCCAGGGGGTACAAAAACAGATGAGTTAGTTTTAGTTGATTTTGGAGCTGCTAAATTTGTGAGTGCAGCTGCTTTTCCCAGAACTGGCACAAAGATTGGCACCGCTGAATATTCCGCTCCAGAACAGATGATGGGTAGAGCAGAATTTGGCAGCGACCTGTACAGTTTAGGAGTTACCTGCATTCATCTGCTCACCCAAATGCACCCATTCGATTTATTCAGTATCAGCGAAGATGCTTGGGTGTGGCGAGATTATTTGCACAGTCCGTTGCAGGATCGAAATCTGGGTAAAGTGCTGGACAAAATGTTGGAAAGAGCAACCAGCCGGCGCTATCGTTCCGCGCAAGAAATACTGGAAGAGTTAAATCCTCAACCGACAGCAATCAAAAATTGGAGTAATAGCATTCCTCTGGGAAATCTCTACGGAAACGTTAATACTCCATCGCCAATTCCCAATCAGCAATTACCGATCGCAAATTCCCGATCGCCAATTACTTATATCCAATCTTCTACACTTGTCAAGAACTGGAGATGCGATCGCACCCTCATCGGTCATTCTAACTGGGTGTGGTCGGTTGCCTTCAGTCCCGATAGCAAAACCCTTGCCAGCGGCAGTCGCGACAAAACCATCAAACTTTGGGATTTGCAAACAGGCAAGCAAATTCGCACCCTTTGGGGGCATTCTAACTGGGTGTGGTCGGTCGCCTTCAGTCCGGATGGCAAGACACTCGTCAGCGGTAGCGGAGATAAAACGCTCAAAGTTTGGCAGATACCCAGCGGCAAAATCATCCGCACCCTGGAAGGACATTCCGGCCCAATTTATGCGATCGCTTTCAGTCCAGACGGACGTACAATCGCCAGCGGCAGCGGCGACAAAACTCTCAAAATTTGGGATTGTGGCAGCAGCGAAGCCATCCACACCCTCACCCGTCACTTATTCTGGGTGCGTTGCATTGCCATCAGTCCAGACGGACAAACTCTCGCCAGCGGCGGTTTGGATAACAACATCCATTTGTGGCAGATAAATAGTGGCAGATGGAGTCGCACCTTTGCAGGACATTCTAATTGGGTGCGTTTCATCGCCTTTAGTCCAGATGGACAATTTCTTGCCAGCGCCAGTTATGACAAAACCATCAAAGTTTGGGATCTCTATAGCGGCAAAGAAATTTATACTCTCAGCGAACATACAGACTTAGTTGGGTGCGTTGCAATTAGCCCGGATGGACAGATTTTAGCTAGTAGCAGTCGCGACAAAACTATCAAACTTTGGCAATTAAGTACGGGCAGGGAAATATCTAACATCACAGAGCGATCGGACGCTGTTAGTTATATTACCTTCAGTCCTGATGGGCAAACTCTCGCTGCTGCCAATTTTGACGGCACTATCAATATTTGGCGGTGCGATTAGCAATCCTTGTGAGAAGATTTAATGATGACAAAAAATTTCAATTGTCCCAGAGATTGCGATGCCGTACTCGGTACTAATTCACCGCCGTTGACTGGTGCGGTGTTGGGTGGACTTCAGGGAGTCAAGCAGCGCCTAGCCAGTCCATCTGTTGAGTCAAGAATTGCCGCCCTAAAAGAGGCTTTGGATTATGGCGAACCGGGTTTGGAATTGGTGATTGATGCGTTGAAAGATGAGTCAGAACCGATACAGTATAACGCCTTATTGCTATTACAGCAACGAACAGAACCAAAAGCGCGTGAAGCGATACGACAATCCAATCCTTATCTATTTTTTAAGTGCGTTCAAACTCTCAAAGGTCATACCCATCAGGTTAATTCGATCGCGATCGATCCTGATGGACAAACTCTTGCCAGTTGTGGCAACAAAGATGGAAATATCAATCTGTGGCAACTGAATACAGGAGAAAAAATTCGCACACTTGCGGGTCATACCAACTACGTTCGTTCCCTCGCCTTTAGCCCCGATGGGCAGATGCTAGTTAGCGGTAGCCACGACAAAACTATCAAGCTTTGGCAAGTGAGTAAGGGCGAGGAAGTGGCCACGTTTGCGGGTCACAGAAACTGGGTTATTTCTATCGCAATAAGCCCAAATGGACAGATAATCGCTAGTGGCAGTCGTGACAAAACTATCAAGTTTTGGCAGATGTGTACGGGACAGGAAATTTTCACTTTCTCAGGTCATAATGGCTCTGTTTATTCGCTCGCCTTCAGTGCGGATGGGCAGACTTTAGTCAGTGGTAGTAAAGATGAAACAATCAAGATTTGGCAGTTAAGTACCGGGCAAGAATTGCACACGCTTATCAGTCATAGCGCCCCTGTTCGTTCCGTTGCTATAAGTCCGGATGGGCAGACAATAGCTAGTGGCAGCTATGACAAAACTATCAAGCTGTGGGATTTGAGTACGGGACAGAAAATTCGCACCCTCACGGGTCATACTGAGGCAGTTCGTTTTGTCACTTTCAGCCCAGACGGACAGAGAATAGTCAGTGGCAGTTGGGACAAAACTATTAAGATTTGGCAGCTAAGTACGGGGCGGGAAATTTGCACTTTCACAGGTCATACATACTCGGTTACATCTATCGCTTTCAACCCAGATGGACAAACTCTAGTTAGTGGCAGCGGTAACAAGACTATTAAGATTTGGCGGTGCGATTAAGCGATCGCGAGCTTTGTGAATTTTTGGCTATGACGATCGCTCTGCCTGAACTTTAGCTGGAGACGAAACCCTTTGGCAAATATTAACTCAAGTTGCTAGTTACATTCAGTAGTGTGCGTCCGAGCGATAAAATTAGTAATTATCTCCAAAATTCAGGGGTATGACGCACCCTACAACCTGAAAAATACCTCAAAATTAATAACTAGCAATTTGCGTTATTAAAATAATATTAAGATTAGGTTAAATCTTCGCATTTGTCAAAAATATTATGTTAATCTAGCAAAAACAAATGGGACTATCCTCATACGGTCAAAAATCCCCTGCGAATGGAAAAAAATCGCGGCGACATCAAACGACACTGCCTTGGCAAAACACAAGTCCGCGCAGGCGGACTTCGTTTCGATAGTCGCGAATTTATTCGTTAGACTTTTTCAACCCAAAAAAACGGAGAAAAAATGATCAAAACGTCTGAAAATTTTAGAATCAATTCTCCTAAAGTAGTACATGAAATGATTGATGGGGAAGTGGTAATTGTCAACCTAGAACGGGGCGATTATTACAGTTTGGTAAAAGCGGGGGCCGAGATTTGGGAAGGGTTAACAAAAGGTATTTCCAGAGTAGATATTATGGAAAATATGGTGCAGCGCTACGACGCCAGTCGCGAAAATATTGAAACCGCGATCGATGACTTGATTGAGAAATTAGAGTTAGAAGAACTGATTATTATTGAAAAAACAGATGAATCGATTCCCTTAAATACAACAAACAACCAAAGCGAAACGAAAGCAAATACAGAAAAGCTTAGCTTTGAAATTCCAACCTTACAGAAATACACGGATATGGAAGAATTGCTAGCTTTAGATCCCATCCATGAAGTTGACGAAATGGGTTGGCCGAATGCCAAACAGGATCTTTAAGTTAGATTAAAAGCAATTGCAAAATAATGGTTACAAACGAGTTGGGAAATTCCGAAAAGGAAAACAAAACAGAACAACAAGACCCGGTGGCTTTTTTCGATCGGGTCTACGAATTATACGAAAAAGCGGAATCTGCTTCGGGAGGCGCTGTTAACCGTTTTTATAATATCGGCGGGTTTAAGATTCGGTTGCGTTTTGCTGGTGATGCCTTAATTCCGTACATGACTCCTGCTTTAGCACACTTAGAAACAGAACCTTTTTCAGACCCGTCACTTACAGTTTGTTTGTGGGATAGTACCTCGACAAATACGATAATGCCGCCTCCACCTTGGCAGAGAAATCAACATCATCCCAAGCGTGGAGAGATTTACGGTTTCAATAGCGATCGCATTCACACCAGTTTCCAATGGGGTGCATTTGCGTTAAGTATGTTGGATAGCGATCGCAACTTGGGAATTTATTGGGTGGAAACCACCGAACAGATTCCTTATTGGGAAACGGGTTCACCGCTGCGGACAATTTTTAACGTCTGGATGAATAAGCGGGGAATTCAGCTGGTTCATGCTGGCGCAGTTGGACTGCCAAGTGGCGGCGTTTTGTTAGTTGGAAAAGGAGGATCTGGTAAATCAACTACTGCGTTAACTTGCTTAAATTCCGAGCTTTTTTATGCAAGTGACGATTACAGTTTGATCGCCTGCGAACCGACACCGACAGTTTTTAGCATCTACAACACTGGCAAAAAAAATGCCGACGATGTGGATAGATTACCATTTTTGGCTAAGGCTATTACTAATCGCGATCGCCTTTCAGAGGAAAAAGCACTTTATTTCATCAACGACCATTTTCCCGAAAAAATATTGACCAATTTTCCCATTTGTGCTGTTTTAGTTCCGCGCATTACTGGCAAAACAGATACATCCTTAACAGCTACCTCTGCTGCTGCTGCTTTAGCTTCATTAGTACCCAGTACGATGATTCAATTACCAGGTTCTGGAAAAGAAGCTTGCCAAATTATGATGCAAGTATTGCAACAAGTTCCTTGTTATTATCTAGAACTCGGCACTGATTTAGCACAAATTCCTCAAGTTATTTTCAACCTCATTACCAAATGATAACCGATGGAAGATAACTCATTATTTGTTAGCGCGATTATCCCGGTTTACAACGGAGAAAAATATCTGGCGGAAGCCATCAAAAATGTCAAAAATCAGGATTATCAACCATTAGAAATAATTGTCATCGACGATGGTTCGACCGATCGAACTCCTGAAGTTGCGGCGGCATTTAAGGATAGTATCCGCTATGTTTCCCAGCCAAATAGCGGCCCAGCAGCGGCTCGCAATCATGGGATAAGAATAGCCAATGGTGATGTAATAGCTTTCTTAGATGTTGACGATCTTTGGTCGGATGATAAACTCAAACTGCAAGCTAATTACTTAGCAAATAATCCCTCAGTAGGGATCGTGCAGGGATTAATCCAACAGATGAAAATATCGCGATCGGAAGAAGGCGATCGAGCTATCTTTGAACCTACTTATAAACCTTACAGTTATATTAATATAGGCAGCGCAATTTATCGAAAAACAGTTTTTGAGAAAATAGGCTTTTTTGACGAAACACTTAAGTACGCTGAAGATGTAGATTGGTTTATTCGAGCGTGGGAGAATGGCATTTCAAAAATTGTATTGGAGCGAGTCAGCCTGTTTTATCGCAAGCACGAAGATAACATGACAGGTGGTAAAAATTTAGTCGAGCTTGGGTTTGTAAGAATTTTCAAGAAACATTTAGATCGGTGTCGAAAGCGAGGTGATCTTCAAATTAATTCTTTATTAGAAGTGCCAATTAGTGAATATCTCGGTACTTCTCCTGAAATACCCAAAATAGTGTAACAATTAGATAGAGAGAATAACATGATAGAAAATTCACTTTTGGTAAGTGTAATTATTGCGGTTAAAAATGGAGAACGTCGATTAGGAGAAGCGATCGAAAGTATTCTATCCCAAACTTATAAAGAATACGAAATTCTGGTTGTAGACGGCCAATCTACAGATAATACCGAAAAAATTGCTAAATCTTACGATCGAGTTCGCTATATCCGTCAAACTGGTAAAGGGCTTGCTGATGCTTGGAACCTTGGAATCGAGGCGGCGAAAGGAGAATTAATTGCTTTTCTCGATTCCGACGATTTATGGACGCCTAATAAATTAAGCCTTCAGGTTGATTACCTGGTCAATCACCCGTTAATTCAGTATGCGATCGGCAAATTTAGGTTTATTTTAGAACCAGGATGTCCTATTCCTATAGGTTTCAAAAAAGAACTCTTAGATAAGGATATTGTTGGCCCTATTCCCGGAACTTTAATAGTACGTAAATCTCTATTAAATTCCATTGGCAAATTTAATACCGACCTCGTTATTGCTAGCGATGTAGATTGGTTTGCAAGAGTCAAAGATGAAAATATACCTATGATTGTCATCCCTGAAGTTCTTCTTTATAAAAGAGTCCATACCGAAAATCTTTCATCTAATGCTGAGAAAAACAATCAAGAATTATTACAGTTACTTAAGCAATCTATCAATCGCCAACGACGTTCGCAAATTTCCGAAAATTAAGACATTAGTTAATCATAAACAGGCATAAATCCAATCTGAAATTAGAGAAAGAATCGGGATGAGCAATTCTTTTTTAGTCAGCGTCATTATTCCAGTTTATAACTGCGAAAAGTATCTAGCAGAAGCGATCGAAAGCGTGCTAGCACAAACCTATCAGCCACTAGAAATTATTGTAATAGATGATGGTTCGACAGATGGCAGTGCAGAAGTAGCAAAGCGCTTTGGTACTACAGTGCAATACTGTTTTCAAGCCAATAGCGGTACGGCGGCGGCTCGCAATCGAGGCATAGAATTAGCCAAAGGCGATTTTTTTGCCTTTCTCGACGCAGATGACCTTTGGATAGAGGATAAATTAACTAACCAAATGGCAGCATTTACAAATAACCCCAATCTTGATGTCGTATACGGGCAGGTTCAACAGTTTATTAGTCCAGACTTGGGGGAAAATCTGAAAGCCAAACTAGAGGATTCTCCTAAATTAGTACCGGGACATATTCCTTCAGCATTGCTGATCAAACGGGATTCTCTTTTTCAGGTTGGCTTATTTGAAACTCAGTGGAGATTAGCCGAATTTGCTAGTTGGCAGATTCGTGTTACAGAACTAGGACTCCAGACGATGATGTTACCCAACTTAGTAGCCAAACGGCGACTGCACGAAACCAATAAGGGAATTAAACAACGCGAATACCAAACTGAATACGTTCAGATTTTGAAAGCATCACTAGATCGCCGCCGTGCTAAAGGTTAGGATATTCAAATAGGTTATGATTCACGGATATGAATTTCAAAACTCGGCTAAACAATATTAAAACTCGTTTCAAAGCTGCATCTAAAGCCTTCCTCAATCCGATGCCTACTCTCAAACCAAAAGTTTTGGTCAAAACAGTAGATCCTGCTGTAGTTTTAGATAATCAGCTTTTAGCCGGGAAAAATGTCCTGATTACTGGAGCAGCAAGAAATATCGGCAGAAGTATCGCTATTGAAATGGCCAAACAAGGCGCAAATATTTTTTTTACCGATATTGTTGGAGAAGAATGTTTAAATTTAGAAACAGAATTAAATACTTATCCAGTTAAGGTAAGAGGCTTTGTTTCAGACATATCAAAGCCTGAAGATATCGATCGCTTATATAGCATTTTGGACGAAAATAAAATCGTAATCGATATTCTTGTCAATAATGTAGGCATTCAATTTGAAACGATCGGGATAAATAACTTAGATTTGGGAGAATGGCAAAAAACCTTTCAAACCAACATATTTGGGCCGATGTACCTTACCAAATTTATCTCCAAAATGATGGTGAGTAATTCTATTCAGGGTTCTATTATTTTTCTGACTTCTATACACCAAGAAATACTTGTCCGTTGGCCTAGTTATAGTTCTTCAAAAGCAGCATTAGGCATGATTATTAAAGAATTAGCGGTAGAGTTTGCTCACTATGGAATCAGAGTAAATGGAATTGCTCCCGGTTGGGTGGCAACAGACGATCGCGAAAACCCTTTACATCATGAATATAACCTATTACATAAATGTTCGATCGCTCCTTGTTATATTGGTAGAGCGGCTGTTTATTTAGCCTCAGATTATTTTTCCAAATTCACGACTGGAACCGTTTTGAAAATTGATGGCGGAGCGACATTATATAGTTATCGCGTTGCTCAAAATCCGCCTCAATAGGAAAGTAGGATAAAATTAAGGGAAGAAAGCCAAATGTTACGTATTGCCAGATGGATAAAGAGACAGATCGAAAGCCAATTAGCCACCAATCAACCAGGTAAATTAGGTATCAGTCGTCTGGAATCAAAATCTAATAACTTTCCAAGTCTTTTTCCTAACAAAGTAAAGATCGATCGCGTAGCTACCGGATTTCAGTTTACTGAAGGCCCAATTTGGTTTGCCGAAGAAAATTATCTCCTATTTAGCGATATTCCTGCTAACAAAATTTTCCAACTGACTCCTGATGGTAAGTTAACCATCTTTAGAGAACCTAGTAATAATTCCAACGGTTTGACTAGAGACAAACAAGGCAGATTAATTGCTTGCGAACACGGTACGCGCCGAGTTACCCGCACCGAAAAAGATGGTTCAATTACCGTATTAGTCGATAAATTCCAAGGCAAAAAATTGAATAGTCCTAATGATGTTGTCGTCAAAAGTGACGGCGCGATTTATTTTACCGACCCTCCTTATGGCATCAAACCCGAACAGCAAGAACAACCAATTCAAGGAGTTTACCGCCTTACTTCTGATGGCAACGAAATTATTGTCGTAGCCGATGATTTTAATAAACCCAATGGTTTGGCATTTTCACCTGATGAAAAAAAGCTTTATATCGATGATTCAGAACGCCGACATATCCGAGTTTTCGACGTACAAGCGGATGGAACGCTGGCTAACGATCGCATTTTTTACGATATGAATATTAAGCAAGCAGGTTTACCTGATGGGATGAAAGTAGACGTGCAGGGACATATTTATTGTACCGGAGCGGGAGGCGTGTGGGTGTTCGATCGCGAAGGCAATCATCTAGGAACAATAGTTACTCCCGAACAACCAGCAAATTGTGCTTGGGGAGATCGAGATTGGCAAAGTCTTTATATCACGGCTCAAACTTCGGTCTACAAAATTAGAGTAAACATTCCCGGCATCAGCTTTGCTTAATAGTTGACGCTCCTATTCGCTGCAACCGATTTTTTATTCCCAGATAAGATAGGTATGACAACCGACGACCGTAATCAATTTTATCCTGCAAACGTTCCCTGACTCCAAAAGGAAAAAAGAATAATTTTTGCACTTTTTCGAGCGTGCTATCGGAACTATAAAAAAGCCATTGTTGCAGTTTGGATGAAAGTATTTTAATCAACCGATCGCCTTGCAATCTTCGTTCTATTTCGCTGGGAATTTTAGCATCTAAAAGTTGCTTGGCTAAGAGCAAACTCACCAACAGCATTCGTTCGCTACCTAAAGTTTTAGCTTGCTTGATAATTCGTCCCCAATCCAACTGTTGATGAGAGCGAATCAATTCAGCGATATCGCAGATTTGAGAAAGCTTTTGCTCTTGTTCCCAAGAATCTTTTGCTATTTGCAAGGCAAGAATAATCAATAAATCTTCCGTGGAAATAGTATTTACCGTTGTACCGATAATAGATATAAGCTCTAGACGTTGCCACAATTCCTCGAAATCGAGTAAAAGAGGAAAGTATTGCGGGGCGATTCTTTGATGGAGGTCTACATTAACTTTATTTTTATTATTTATCCAACTTTCTTCCCACTCAAATGTTAAATCTGGGTGGTATCCTTGAGAAATCAGTAGTTCTTTGGCTCTGGAAAAGTCCTGCGGCTGAACTAAAATATCTAAATCTCCGAACTGCCTGAGCGATAGGTTGCCATAAATGGCAGCAGTCAGGGCTGCTCCTTTGTAGGTGATGGCGGGAATTTGATGCTTTTCAAATAAATTTAGAAGTTTTAGCAATTCTTTCGTCAGGGACATATTTCGGAGCGCATTGGCGCGGTAATCGTTGCGAAGCCGATCGAAAATTGGCTGTGGCACTGCTTCCGGACAAATGCTGGAAAGATTGTGGTACAAAAGTGGCTTGGTGGCGTGTCGGGATGCTATTTCTATTAAATATTTCCAGTCAATATTTCCATTAAGTATTGTTTTGATTCGTTCCGCTATTGCACTATCTATGCTAGTTCTAGCACAACAGAGCAGAAGATCGATTTCTGGACTCGGTTTTTTAGCTTTCATTTCCTGAGTTTTTACCTTTTGAATGATTTACAAGCCTTATGAATTATAGAAACGATCGAAAATTTGAGTGGGTCACTTCCGAGCAGGAATTGCTTTTGCTGGCTGCCCTCCAGCAAGGAAAAGATGCGACTGATGCTTGGCAGCAATGGAAGACAACTGTGGATATTGAGGATATCGATCCAGAATCTTATCGGTTGCTACCATTACTGTATCGCAATTTATCTGTTCATGGTGTAGAAGATTCTGAGATGGTAAGATTGAAGGGTGTCTACCGTCGTAGATGGTATGAAAATCAACTCTTAGTTTCTAAAATTACCGAACTTCTACGTTATTTTCAAGATGCTGCGATCGAGACACTAATTCTTAAAGATGTTGCGTTGCTTTTACATTATTACCAAGATGATGGGCTTCATCCCATAGATATTTTTGATATTTTTGTGCGCTGGGCAGATGGAGATGCCGCGATCGCTTTATTGAATAAGTTGGGCTGGAAGTTAAAAGAAAAAGTGCCAGATAAAATTTTATCTAAGTTGTCTGTGATTACCTTTGTAGATGATTCTGGCAAAATATTGAATCTTTACAGACATATATACTGGTATCCTTGGCAAGAAAATACTGATTTCGGATCGGGGGCGATCGCCACCCAAATAAAAGATTTATCAACTTATGTCTTTAACCCAACTTATCAGTTATTGCAGCTTTGCCAGCAGGGAACGATATGGCATTTAGTTCCACCAATTCGTTTGGTAGCTGATGGAATGACAATTATTAACTCATTTGCCGATTCAATCGATTGGGATGTTATAGTGGCTGATGCGGAAAAGTATCGATTTATTTTGCCTTTACAAAAGATGGTAGCGATATTGTCTGAGTTACTATTAGCACCTATTCCCGGCGAAATTATCAAAAAAGTTCGAGATTTGAAACCTTCAGCTTTTGAACTTATGGAGGAGCGAGTAAGCGCCGGGGAACCGCTGCCTGTCATCAAAACTTTCATCATCAGATATTCTCAATATTTGAAGTCAGTTCAAAGTAGTGGGTTGAAATTTAAGATTATGGGTTTTCCCAAATATTTACAAGAGGTCTGGGGGTTGGACAATTTATGGTCGGTTCCATTCCAAGTTACTCTTAAAGGTATGAAAAGGATACGAAACGATATTTTCAAGTAAACTTAACATAAGCAAGGACTTATAGACGAAAATCTTTCTATAATTACAATACCTTCGCCGTTTCTGAGTAGGTTGGGTTGAGTGAAGCGAAGCCCAATCTACCAATCAAGGCATTTTTAATTTTCACGAAGGTATTGTTCGAGAAACCCGGTTTCTGGGAGTTCAGTTTATTTACGCCCACCTACTTGCTAAAGGCAAACACAAATTCACAGTTTAGTCAAGTAGATACAACAAAGATAACTGGGGTAAAATTGCAGGAAAAATTACGGTATGCTGATAAAGTATTGGTGATTTTAGATACCATTTTTCTGAGGCAAGCAAATCACCTCAGTAGATGCAATTGACACTCTCTCTCCAAGCTAGGCTCTAGCCCCTAAGCCCTAGCCCCTAGCCCCGACGCCCTAACCCCTAGCTATATTTTGTGTTCCCAAAGATGAAACGGCGAAAGTTTTTTGGCAAAGCAGCGATCGCGGCTTGTAGCAAGACGACCGCGACTACCGGTGCAACCAACGCCCTACCAACCATAAGATGGCGAATGGCCACGAGTGGGCCTAAATCCCTGGAAACAATCTACGGAGGCGCAAACAGCGTTTGCAAGCGCATCCGCGAAATGACAAACGCGCCTTTCAGCATCACCCCTTTTGCAGCCGGCGAAATTGTCTCCGGACTACAGGTTCTTTGCAAATTTTGCTATAGGCAGCAATTCCTATTGACATTCTGCCCGCTTAACCTTGTGGTGTAACGAGCAAGTCTGCAAAGGGGTTATTCTGGGATTTATGCCTGCCCCAGCAGTCAGCCAGCGAGCTAACGTTACAAAAATTATTGTAATATTTGATTAGGCCGAATTCTGATTTGGAGGTTAGCAGTAATTTTGCTAGAAAACAGCAGTAAACATTCTCGCAATAAAGTCTCTTGGCAAAAGCGCTTACAGTATAATTTCGACAACTTTATGTCGAAAGGAGGATTCTCAGTCTTTCTGGCCTTATTGTCAGTATTTTTTGCCGCTTTTGCTCTAATGACAGCAGCGCGTTACGCTGCCGATCAATTTTTTCCCAATAAAGATGCAGAATATTCTCCGGATTTATCCTGGGAAGTTTTTGTTCAACTGATCGGTCTAAGAGATGCTGGAGACGATGCCAATCTTGCTGCTAAGTTTGTGGGAGTCATTACCATTCTCATAGGTTTAGTGTTATTTTCCAGCTTGGTGGCTTTCATTACTCAACAATTTGAATACAGACTCCAGTTGCTGCGTAAGGGCAAAAGCATCGTAGTTGAAGAAAATCATACCTTGATTTTGGGATTCAGCGATCGCATCGCAGATATTATTAAAGAATTAGTGGTGGGTAACGAATCAGAACCAGACGCAGCAGTTGTGATTCTGTCCGAGAAAGATAAGGAGAATATGGATGATTTTATTCGCAATAACATCACAGAACTAAAAACAACGCGAGTAGTTACTCGTAATGGTGCAATCACCAGTTTAAATAATCTTAAAAAAGTAGGAGTAGAAGTAGCTAAATCGGTTGTGATATTAAACGATGCTAAACCATCAGATACAGAGCAATTTAAAATTTTATCAGATGCGCGGGTGGTTAAGGCTATCCTGGCAGTTGTGGCTGCTAATGGAGAAGAAAACTTGCCACAAATTGTCGTGGAATTACACTCGGAAAAATATCGACGCCTAGCTGAAAACATCGCTACAAAATCAGTCACTACTCTTAATGAAGCAGATATTTTAGCTCGGATATTAGTGCAAACTTCCCGGAGTGTAGGACTGGCAACAGTATATTTAAACTTAGTAGGTTTTGAAGGCAACGAATTCTATTTCTATCGTCACGATTCAATTTGGCCGAAAATAACCTTTACAGAATTGCCATTTCATTTCCGGAATGGGATACCAATTGGCGTGCGTCACGCAGATGGCAACTTGATACTAAAACCGAGCAAAGATTATAAGTTAGCAGAAGATGATGAAGTTATCATACTGGCAGAAGATGACTCAACTATCCAGTTTTATCCAGAACCTGTAGTGCAGCCTCAAGATCTCGGCTATGCCAATTACTGGACAACACTAGAACGAAAATCTGAAAAGTATCTTATTATCGGTTGGAACAGCAAAACTTCGATCGCTCTTAAAGAATATGCGGAATATGTACTCGAACATTCGCACGTTAATCTCATAGTAGAGGATTTAACGAACGATATTAAAACAGAATTTGAGATTCTTGCGAAGAATTACCCCCACATCAAAATGGAAGTGCTGCGAATAAATTTGGATTCTATAGAGGATCTGAAGCAGTTAAAACCCTATGAATATCACACCATATCCATTTTGGCTGGAAGTGGCGAGAATATCGAGGAAATTGATGCGAAGACGCTCGCCATATTGTTGGAAATCCGACAAATTTTTAAAGAATATATGGCTGAAACTGGAAACAAAGTCACTACCAATTTGATTGCCGAAATTATTGACTCAGAAAATACTGACCTGGTAATCCAAGCAGGTGTGAAAGACTTTCTTCTCACCAATCAATTTGTCTCTAAAATCTTAGCGCAGGTATCCCAGGAACCTGATGTGATGTCAATCTATCAGGATTTGTTTTCCGCAGATGGTAGCGAACTTTATATCAAGCCAGCATCGCTTTACTTCCCAGTCCAAAAGCTCGGTAGACTAACGTTTGCTGACTGCGTACTGGCGGCACAACATCGAGACGAAGTTTGTATTGGCGTTAGAATTGCTGCTCAAGCCCAGGATAAAGATAAGAATTTCGGTATCTATTTAGTACCGAGTATGGATAGGCTGCTTTATCTGACTATCAATGATTCGCTGATTACTTTGGCTGACGATCAAAGCTGAGGAAATTAGGGGGCTGGGAGTTAGGGAAGAGGGAGAGGGAAGAGGGAAAAGGGAAAAGGGAAAAGGGAAAAGATTAATTCTCTCACCCCCCCGCTCCCCCACTCACCTGTGAAATCTCTCCCTTCTCTCTGAGCGATCGAGTGTAAAGAATATCATCAACGATCTTTGTTAAATTAACTAGAAAATCACAAAAGCAATTACCTGCTGAAATCAAAATGCTGGGTTTGAGTCGTTACCAATGGACTGTACTGTTTGCAGCGTGGCTGGGTTGGGGTTTCGATTTGTTTGACTTCATCCTATTTAATTACGTTGCTCCCAATTGCGTGCCAACTTTGTTAAATTTGACTATTGGTTCGCCGGAAGCCAAAGCAGCAACGTTTTACTGGACTGGAGTGATGACTTCGGTTTTGCTGTTAGGTTGGGCAATTGGTGGGGTGATGTTCGGAAAATTGGCCGATCGCATCGGTCGCACTAAAACGCTGCTGCTGACGATACTTATCTATTCTTTAGGAACGGCTAGCTGCGCTTTCGCCCCGAATATCTGGATTTTGATGCTTTGCCGATTTCTCGCTAGCTTGGGAATTGGCGGAGAATGGGCTGCTGGAGTGACAATGGTGGCGGAAGTAATGCCGGAAAAACGGCGGGTAGAAGCGGCTGCTTTATTGTGTACCGCTGCGCCAGCAGGACACTTTTTGGCAACTTGCGTTAATTTCGCGATCGCTGGGATGTTATTGCCGCAAAGCCCTGAAGTTTCTTGGCGCTATATATTTATGTGCGGTTTGATTCCGGCTGTGGTGGCGGCGATCGTGCGTTTATTTGTTAAAGAACCGGAAGTTTGGCTCAAAAATGCCGGAAAAATCGCTCCTCCCCGGATTCGCGAACTTTTCAACCCCGAAAATCTGCCTGCAACGATTAGCGGCTTGCTTTTGGCAATTACTGCGATCGTAACTGGTTCGATTTGCGGTTCTTTTATTCCAGTTGTTGCTGCTGGATTGGCTCAGTCGGTAGCTTTAGAAAGGAGTTTGGATGCAACGGCTACGCAAGTGCTGATCGAACAATGGAAAACGATCGCTAGCAATTGTCTTACTCTGGGCTCTTTGATCGGCACGCTTTTGACAGCTGTTGTTGCCAAATTATTAGGGCGCAAGATAATGTTTTCTCTCTACTTCTTTCTTTCTTCAGCTGCCATTTTAATTATCTTTGGGCTTTCAATACCTCCGGAAGTACAACTTTATCTCTTCTTTTTCATCGGTCTGAGTGTTTTTGGCATTTTTGGCAGTTTCAGCTATTATTTACCGGAACTATTCCCCACCAGGCTGCGAGCAACTGGTTCTGGCTTTTGCTACAATGCAGGCCGAGTAGTGGCGGCAGCAGGCCCATTTTTGGTGGGCTATCTGGCTTCTCAGGAAAGTTCTTTTTCTAGCGCATCGGTAACTTTGTTTTGGGTTGGTTTTCTTCCGTTGTTGGGATTAGCCGCTATACCTTGGACGATCGAAACTAAAGGACAGGTTTTGGCAGATTAAGCAAACTGTCAAAAGTCAAAAGTCAAAAGTCAAAAGTCAGAAGAGAGGCGGTTGAATTGATTCATAAAGCGGCGATCGATCCAATCTTTTAAATACCACAAAAGCGGCGATTCCCATCCGAATTGCCCCCAAGAGGCAACCGCAGAACCATCCCCAGTACCAATCAAACTTAGATATTTTTTTTGCGGCTGATATGGCTTTAATGATTTTCCCTCTAATTTCAGCCGCAAATTATCGTACAATGGCTTACCCTGTCTGACTGCAAATACTCCCGCTTTCGGACAAGGATTATTAATCAGGGTGGCAATATCTCCAGCAGCAAAAACCTGGGAGTGAGAGACAGATTGCAAGTTATCGTTTACCAAAATAAAGTTAGTTTCGTTTGTTGCTAATCCGGATATTTTCGGCCAATCCGGTGCAGATGCTTGCGTTACCCAGAAAAGGTAATCGAATTCAACTATAAGTCCTGATTCGCATTTGACAAATTCTCGTTGAACCTCACAAACATTTTCTGCCAAATGCAGATGAATACCGCGACGGGTGAGTAATTGTTGCATATGTCGGCGCACCCATCGGTTATGATTTGGCATCAGTTCTTCATCGCGATGGAATAAATGAATTTTTACTGTATTCTGGGAGATTTTTTGCAGGTGAGATTGCATTGTTAGGGACAATTCGACACCACCGGCACCTCCACCCACAATTCCCAAACAAATCGGTTGTTCGGGTTGATTGGTAACTGACTCAATAACTCGATGCCATTCTTGCAAAAACTTTGGTATCGGTTTAACTGCAATTGCATATTCATTTGCACCGGGTACGGATATTGTGGCGGGAGTACTGCCGATATCAATTGATAATAAATCGAAGGAAACTGGTTGACTGTTAGCGCAAATAACTTGCTTGTTTTCTAGGTCGAGATTAATGGCGCGATCGCAAATAAATTCGGCTTGGGCAAATTCAGTTAGCGATCGCAAGTTGATAAAACATTCTGCGTGTGTGTAAAATCCCGCAACGTGACCGGGTAACATTCCAGAATAAGGCGTGTCCGGCGCTTCGGATATCAGGGTTATGCTAACATTTGGCAGCGGTTCGATGCCGAATAATCGGAGTGCGATCGCATGACTGTGACCGCCACCTATTAGCACTAATTTTTGTTGATTATTCATCATTAAGGCTGAGTTGGTAGAGTGGGAGAACGGGAAAGCCAAAAGTCAAGAGTCAAAAGTCAAAATTTTTCCCTTTCCCTCTCCCACTCCCCCACTCCCCCGCTCCCCCATTCTCCCACTCCCTCCAATAATAATAGGAGCGATCGCAGCGGATTTGATATCATCCTAAATATGCTTTCTTAACCCGATCGTCATCGAGCAGATGGGAAGCTTCTCCCGTCAGGGTGATGCGACCCGCTTCCAATACGTAACCTCGATCGGCAGTTTCTAAGGCAAGTCTGGCATTTTGCTCGACCAAAAGAATAGTAACCCCAGTAGCGCGTAAATCCTGAATAATAGCGAAAATCTCCCGCACGATCGCAGGTGCAAGACCGAGACTGGGTTCGTCCAAAAGCAAAACTTTCGGTTTACTCATTAAAGCGCGAGCGATCGCCAACATTTGCTGTTCCCCACCGCTAAGCGTTCCCGCTAATTGATGGCGGCGTTCTGCTAAACGAGGAAAAATTTCAAATTGGCGATCGAGATCGGCACTTATTTCTGCCGAATTAGAGCGAATATACGCCCCCAATTCCAAATTATCCAGAACAGTTTGCCTAGATAACACTCGGCGTCCTTCCGGGGAATGGGCGATACCCAATCGCACCACCTCATGCGCGGCGCGTTTAGTAATATCCCGCCCTTGGTAAATAATCTGACCGCTGCGAGGATCGAGCAGTCTAGAAATAGCTCGTAAAGTAGTACTTTTGCCAGCACCATTAGCCCCGATCAAAGTTACTACCTCACCCGCATTAACAGTGAGATTGATATTTTGTAGGGCTTGAATACCGCCGTAGTTAACGTAAAGTTCTCTAATTTCTAATAGTGTCGTAGCGGGTGCTTTCATTCTGCTCCCAAATAAGCTTCAATTACAGCAGGATTAGTTCTTACTTCCGTCGGATTGCCCAAAGCAATCAACTGACCGAAATTTAAAACTGCAATGCGATCGCACAACCCCATAACTAAGGGTACGTGATGCTCGATTAAAATGACAGTTAAGTTAAACCGATCGCGTATTTCCCGAATAAATTCGCTCAACTGGTGCTTCTCGCTGGGATTCATACCAGCGGCGGGTTCATCTAGCAGTAAAACTTGCGGTTCTAAAGCAAGGGCGCGGGCAATTTCGAGGCGGCGTTGATCGCCGTATGCAAAATTTTTCGCTTTGGCATAGGCGCGATCGCGCAAACCGACCAAATCGAGCAATTCCAAACCTTTCTGCTTAGTTTTGATTTCTTCCGCAGGCGCTGGTGGCAAACCTAACACACCAGTTATTAAACCGCTTTTAGTGTGGACGTGCTGAGCGATCGTCACATTTTCTAGCGCCGAGAGGTCGCCAAACAAGCGAATATTCTGGAAAGTGCGGGCAATACCGGCTTTAGCGATGCGATGCGATCGCCTATATGAAATTTCTTCTCCTTGATAAAATAGCTGCCCGCTGGAAGGCTCAATCAGCCCTGTAATCGTATTAAATAATGTCGTTTTGCCGGCACCGTTGGGGCCAATCAGCCCAAATATCTCATTTTTCTGCACCGTAAAAGAAACATTGTTAACAGCAACCAAACCTCCAAAAGTACGAGTTAAACCCTTGGCTTCTAGGATAGGATAACTGGCGGGAAGATTCTCGGCGTTCATCTGCACAAATTTCTATTTATGTCTTTGTCTTTTCAACAAATCCGGTGTCACCAAGCCTTGGGGGAAAAATATCGTTCCCAAAACTATCAACAATCCGAAAATAATCAGGCGACCGTCGCGCAGAAATTGGGCTAGCCACAGCGGTAAACCCGCAGTATCTGCGATCGCTCTCAACACCTCCGGTAGCGCTGTAAATACCATACCACCCAACACCGGCCCCACAAAAGTCCTAGTTCCGCCGATTAACACCGAAGTTAAGTAAACTATACTGGCATCAAAAGTGCCTTGACGCGCATTCCAAGTATTGAGAAAATGGGCGCTTAGCGCACCGACAACTCCTGCCAAAATAGCACCCAGAGTGAAAGCCAAAACCTTGTAGTAAGTTGGGTCAATTCCCATCGCACCGGCAGCCAATTCATCTTCGCGGATAGCCGTAAATGCCCTACCCACGCGGATGCGTTCCAGGCGGTAGAGAATCACCATACTGACAATTAATAAAGGTAAAGCAATCCACAAATATTCCAGCGGAGTTTGGAAAGGTTGCGGAATACCAAATATACCAACTGCACCGCCAGTGATATCTAAATTGAGAGATAAAATGCGGAGTATTTCTACAAAAGCAATAGTTGCGATCGCCAAATAAATACCCCTTAACCTTAGCGCTGGAATTCCCACCACAACGCCCAATATGCCGGAAACAACACCAGCAATTAGCATTTCCAATAATACCAACCCAATGGGAAATAAACCGCCGCTAACTTTAAATACTTGAGTAGATAAAATCGCCGCAATATATCCACCCAAAGCATAGAAGCCGGGACTAGCCAAAGACAATTGCCCAGTCATTAAGGGCAAATAAAGCGACAGTCCCAATAGCGCCCCCAGCACCATTGAAACAATCAGAAATCCGTAATTAGCTAAAAATTCAGCCATAAAGCAATTTGGGATTTTTATTAGACATCAGTCATTAGTCACAGGCATATTTTGAGCTATGTATGTAAGGTTTTTAGCACTTACCATTAGACATCTCCTCCAAAATAATCTCTCTCGACAGGCAGGAGCCTACCCCACAAGAATTGTTGGAGATGTCTATTAACTACACCTTTTGCACAAAACGCCTCCCCAGCAAACCTTGCGGTCTAACCAACAGCATAATAAACAATATCCCAAAAGCAAACGCATCTTTATAAGCAGAATAATCTGCCGGCACAAATGCTTCAACCAACCCAATTACCAAACCGCCTAACACCGCACCGGGAATACTGCCCAAACCACCCAGTACGATAACTGCTAAACCTTTTAGCCCATACCGAATTCCAAAGTACGGATCGGCAATACTCACGCTGGAACCTACCAAAGTACCAGCCACTCCTCCTAAAAAACTGCTAATAAAAAATGTGATAACAATGAAAAAATCCGTAGGGATTCCTAGCAAGTTAGCAGTGATTGGGTCTTCGGCTACGGCTTTCATTGCTTTACCGAATTTCGTGTAGTTAATGCAGTAAGTGAGAATTCCCATAATCGCCACAGAAACTGCAAAAATCACGATTTGAACTGTCCGAATGGTAATCGGTTTATCTGCCGTGCCAAAGTTAATTGCAACTGGTAAATTACCGTAAGTATTAACTGGAAAATTGTAGCTTTCCGAACCTACCAAGTATTGGATCGCATTGACGATTACCAATGCCACTCCCAGACTGGAAACGACTGTCAGCAAGGGATCGGCACGCCTGCGCCGCAAAGGACGGAAGGCAATGCGTTCGATCGCAACCCCAACCAAACCGACAAGTACACTGCCTAAAATTAGTGCGATCGAGAAAGGAAGTTGCACTGGCAAGGCAACATTGGCAAGCAATCCATTAAATCCAAATCTCTCTCCCATCAGCGCATAAGTGAAATAAGCGCCAAGGGTAAACAGCGCCCCGTGAGCGAAATTAATAATTCCTAAAATCGAGAATATCAAGGTGTATCCCAAGGCAAAAATAGCGTAAACGCTGCCGATGGATAAACCATTCAATAATTGTTGCAGTAACAAAGTAAAATCCATAGTTTTAGTAATTGCTAATTGCTAATTGGTAATTGGTAATCATGCCAATTACCGATGATTAATAACTAATTACTTTGGCTTGGCTATTTCTACTTCAGAAATGCAAACTTGCCGTTGTTGCCATCTTTATCTACCTTCAATTGGGCAACGTAAAAATCATTTTGGATGACATCCCCTACTGGTGTAAAAGCAATTTCACCCAAGGGAGTATCGTACTTTCCTGCTAGGATTTGTTTGTTAAGTTCTGTACGCAATTGAGGCAAAGGCATTGCCGTAACTTTGCTTTTTTGGTCTAGAGCTTTAAGGGCTTCTACATACACTTGAACTGCTGTGAAAGCTTGGGCGCTAAACTGCGGCGGTTCTTTTTTATATTGATTCACATAAGTAGTACGGAAAACTTTGTTAACCTCGTTTGGGTGTTCGGGACTGTAAGCTTGTGCGACTAAAACGCCATCGCAGAGAGCTTTACATACAGCAAAAATATTGGAAGTGTTGAAGCCATTTCCCCCAATGATGATACCTTTATAACCCAATTCTCGCAATTGCCTTACTAGGTTGCCGCCGTCTGCTGCCAAACCGGAAATGACGATCAAATCTGGTTTCGCGTTAATAGCGTTGGTGGCTTGGGTTTGAAAGTCGGTATCGGTTGTCTGAAACTTTTGTACTGTTACTAAATCGAGTTTTTGGTCTTTAACTGTTTGCTGAAAAGTCTCAGTTTCCGACTTGCTAAACGCATCATTTTGTGCATAAAACACAGCCACTTTCTCGATCTTGGGATTAATTTTGAGAGCTGCTTTGATTGAATTGGGAGCAACAATGGCAACAGGTGCAGAAACGCGAGCCACGTAATCTCCTATTTCGGGAACTCCTTTAGCTGTGTTGGATGCTCCGATTACTGGCACTTTAGCACGCTCTGCGATCGGACCGGCACTAAATGCTTGCTGAGAAAGAGTGGGGCCAACAATGCCGACGACTTGATTCTGGGTAATTAGGGTTTGAAAGGCGTTAATCGCTCCCGCTTCTTCGCCGCCAGTATCCTGAACTACCAATCTAATCGGCGTGCCGTTGATGCCTCCTTTATCGTTAAAATATTTCTCGGCGATTTTGGCACCTTGGATGCCTTCTTGACCGAGTAAAGCGACGTTGCTGGTTTGCGCTAAAGCAATTCCGATGGGAATGCTGTTAGACGAAACAGCCCCTGCGGAAGGATTTGCTGTGGTTGTGGCATTTGGGCCAGAGTTAGTTTGATTGCAGGCGCTCAGCAGGGAAGCGAAGGCAAGCAACAAGGCAGAACCAAGGAAAGTAGATTTTTTCATAGCCTGGTCAGAAATATCTTTCTGTTGGGAGATTTTACATATTACCCAATTAATGTACAGCTTTTGTACCTTCAATCGATCCGATCGCACCACTACGAACCAACAATTTAGAGCCGATTGCGAGTGAGTGAGGTACAACATCTGGTATATCGGGAAGATGGGGAAGAAATTTGTTCTACTTCCCAGTCTGCCTTCTCCCTTTTAAAATCCCACTGGAAGCTGTTCAAAGTAGCACGCAAGCTCCAACTATCTCCGACAGGATTGCGATATTCCAAAACGCCACTTCTCAAACCTTGCCGCAGATAGGGACTTGCTATTACAGGCCAATTTTGCAATACTCGCGGTTTACCGTTGATGCTGGCAACACCGATACCGCCGTTGGGTGCGTAGGTCATCACTAACCGATCGCCCTCCAAACCAGTGTAAGCGAGTTTGCCTTGTTTTTCCCATTCGCGATCGTCTATGACAACCCGATCTAATGCAGCAGTCAAACGTTTAAAATTTGGATAATCGGCAATTCTCGCCACATCGGTAATCCAAGCAGTTTTATTTCCACTTGCTACTAAAGCTCGATCGGCCTTATTCCTTTCCGATACAGGCGCAAGCAAACTAATTTTATCACCCCAAGGACGAGCAAGCAACCAAGTTTCTTCAATCTGCCAAATATACCAATCTCTGTATCTTTGCGGTTGACCGTAGCGAATGGGAATAACTAAGTGAGAACGGGGTGGTACATTAGCTGCTAAATCTTGTTGATTGAGGATTAACTGATAAATTACCGCACTGCGTCCCTGCACATATTGATCTCCCGGACTGCGACCGGTTGCCATCAAATTGTGATAAGTTCCGCCCAAACTAATTACGGCGTTGTTTTCTCCTTTGGGGTCGCGGATCGCTAACTTGTAAGTGGCATATTGAGCGTTGATGGTTCCCTTCACTTGATAAGAACGTTTTGGTTCTAATAGAGTAGCGAGACTGTAATCTTTAGTAACGTAAAAAGTTTCCCAAAAGCGATTGTCTTGATGGTAGCTGTAATAATCCGGATGAGAAGCTTTTGCTAAAAATGGTAGGGGTACTTCTTTTCTCGCCAACTGTCGCAAACTGGGGTCGGGACGATAGGAACTCAACCCCGCCAATAGCGCCAATCTTGCATTACCATTATTCATCTTTTCGACAACGATCGGTAATTGGTAATTCCTCCCCCGCTCTCCCGCTCCCCCGCTCTCCCGCTCTTCCCCGCCCCACCACATCCAAGCTACCGCAGTCAAACCGCTATTCCAAGTATTGCGATCGAATCCGCGACTTTCCGCACCGCCAGCAGTTCCCCAACTCAGGCGTAAAGCCATGTTAGCAGCATACCAATCTAAACCTGCTTTTGCTAATTGTCGCAGTTCGGGAGTGCGAGCAAAATCGTAAAGATTGAGCAAACCGCCGATACTATATCCGTAGTAGGTAGAAGAATGAAATTCGCCTTGTCCGATGGTGAGAAATTTGTTGAGTTCCGATCGCAACCATGCTTCAATGGTGCTAGCAGTCGCCGGATCGTTAACAGTCCAGCCGCTATTATCCATTAAAGCAAGTCCGGATAGGCGCTGCATAAACATATGGTTTTCCGTCCCAGTTTCTAGCCACTCCTTCACGCGAGGCGACTCTACCATACTGCGATAGGAAGCTTCCACATTGGCGGGCATTTTGTCGCGAAATAGGAAGAAGATGCGAATATCGAAAACGCTGCGAAAATGGTAAAGGTCGGGTCGTTCTCTTTCCAATTTCATTAGAATATCCCAAATGTGCTGGCGATTGTAGCTGTCTCCCAAGCTGAGACGCGATAGGATAACTGGAAGCAGATATTTGTGGGGGTCGCCGATTTTTTCCCGTCGCCACCAAGCGTCGAGTTTGTCTAAGTCTTCGGCTGCTAGTTTTTGACGAATTGCTAAACTGCGAAGTTGAAAAGCTGCTTCTTCTGCATTATCCCAACGACGATCGCCTTCTTGTGGTACTTTGAGAGCAGCTTCTGTAACAGGCGGCTGTCTGACTTGAGAAGTAGCGATCGCACAGCCATAACCGATCGTGCTTGCTAAAATCGCGATCGCGAATATTTGTAGTTTCATCTTGTTTGTTTTTTAAGATAAACTAATTTTGCCTATTAGTTGGTAATTGGTGATAGCGATCGGTATTTGATCTATGCAACGTCAATCACTATGGCCTGTATGGTTTCCTTATCCAATATCATGGGCGCGGGCTTGCGCCAACATAGCCGTCTTTTCGGCCATTATGCAGAGTGCTGCTCCGTCTATCCGTCGCTCAGATGAGGCGAGTGACCTAGTACCTATTATTTTAGCAGCACTGGTGCTGCATTTCTTCGGAATTGTCTTAGGACATCACTGCATTATCAAACTTGTCAAACAAAAGTCTAATTGGTTTCCTGGTTGGTTGAGCTGGCGAGAGGGTTTGAACGGCTCGATTATTTTGATTTTGGAACTGCTATCTACCAGTATTTTTGTCGTATTTCTAGCAGTTAGTATTAACCCTTATTCTGCCAATGCTGGCAGAAATTTTTTGCTGATGGCGATGGCTTTTTTAATTGCGGTTGCGGCTTACCTATATCATTACGATTTTTTGGTGCGCGAACGCCGCACTGCGAAAATGGTAAACCGTCAAACGTCCAAACAAAAAAAATCATCTTTGTCACCCCAAACGCTCGATCCGATCGAGTTGGAACTCGATCGGCTACGGGGAGAAATGGGTTTAAATCAAATGAAGCAGAGGAAGAAAAAAGATAGTAATAGTTAAGATATTATTGACCTATAACCAATATCTAAATTATGATTGACCTTTACACTTTCACTACACCCAACGGGCGCAAAGCTTCCATCATGTTAGAGGAAGTCGGTCTGGCGTACAATGTCTACAAAATTGACATTACCAAGGGCGATCAATTTACGCCTGAGTTCGTAGCGATCAATCCCAATAGCAAGATTCCTGCTATTGTCGATCGCGAAACGGATATCACCGTTTTTGAGTCGGGTGCAATTCTCATTTATCTAGCTGAAAAAACGGGCAAATTCCTACCCGCTGACCAAAAAGGTCGCTATCAAGTATTGCAGTGGCTGATGTTCCAAATGGGCGGGGTGGGGCCAATGTTCGGTCAGTTAAACCACTTCAAACGCTTTGCACCAGAAAAAATACCTTACGCGATCGAACGTTACGAAAAAGAAAGTTTGCGCCTTTACAGTGTGTTAGATAACCAACTTGCAGACAAAGAATATATCTGCGGGGATTACTCAATTGCCGATATCGCCACTTATCCTTGGGTAGCAATTTATGAGTTTCAAGGATTAACATTAGATAATCACCCAAATCTCAAACGTTGGGTGGAAACAGTGGAACAACGTCCCGCAGTAAAAAAAGGAATGGCTGTGCCTGCTTAGTACAGGACAGATATTAATCAGCCCATACGTAGCTTACCCATGTAGCAATAATCTGAAGCAAACTTGAAAAAGTATTTTTTAAGTTTGCTTCAGATTAAGCGATGTAGCGTTACAAATTTATGTTATTTTTTTCTAAGCGATCTATTTCTGTGTATGATTGAGCTTGATAAGAAGAGGACAAGCTAAAATCGATGAAAAACCTCACTGTCGTTATTTTACTGGCTGTTGTCAGTTTATTACTTCCGGGTTGCTCTACTTCTGAGCAAAACGCTCCACCGTCTCAAGAAACACCCAAACAAGCAACACCTTCTCCCTCACGAACGACCAGAGGGTCAGAACCAGATAATAAAGAATCGATAGGGGCTCCTGGTAGCACTACTGGGGGAGGAACGAGAATGAAAAAAGACGAAGAACAGAAAAAAGAAGAGCAAGGGCAATAAAATTGTGCGGGTAGTAAGTGGATTAAAAACGCAAACAAAAGGTAAAACTACTTGTTGCGATCGATCAGCTGGGATATCAGTGCTGCTACATCTGGTGGAATAGCAGTAAAGCGGATATAAAAACTCGTGTTGCTATCTGCCGATCGTTTTACCACCTTGGCATAAACATCTCCAAAAATATCACCTGTTTTGTTTGTTTCATCTAAAAAGTTAATTTTGATATTGTTTAAAATATCCGCTGGATGTTCCGATACAACTTCAGCGCTATTTGCTGATAGCTTAATTATTCTAGCCTCGAAGATAGTTCCAACAACGTGCTTGCCATCCAAAACAGTATATTGTATTGATATCGGAGACTTCATATTGAATAATTCGCCTTGACTTTCAGGCAAAAATAGGTTATATTTTCCAGATATCCCGCATACATCATAAAGAGTAATTGGTTTTTGAATTCCCTTTGGTTCTACCTGCATTCGATCGTTGAATTTGATGATGTCACCTGCTTCTTCTAAGGTGAATTCGGAAATCAGAATTTGACCTCCAACCGTATAAGATTCGATGCGCCCAGTTAGATTGACATGGTTACCTACTACACCATACTTGGCGCGTTTTTGGGAACCGATATTTCCGACTACCACTTCGCCTGTGTTAATACCGATGCCCATTTCTAGTTTGGGTATACCCAAGCGTTTTATGCGTTGATTAACTTTATCCATTGCTAACTGCATAGCTATGGCACAGGCAACGGATCTTTGAGCGTCATCTTCTCTTTGAGTTGGCGCACCAAAGATAACCAAAATAGCATCGCCAATGAACTCATCAATAGTTCCTTCAAAATGGGTAATTACATCTACCATTGCCTCCAAGTAGATGTTTAAAAAGTAAACAACTTTTTCGGGTGCAAATCGTTCGGATACAGCTGAAAATCCTCTCAAGTCAGACATCAAAATAGTTACCTTCCGCCTTTCCCCTCCCAATTTCAGTCCTTCGGGAGTTTCTAGTATGCGTGCTACTACTTCATCTGTAAGATAGCGGGAAAATGTCTGACGAATATATGCTGCGCTTACAGCTAAATAAGCGACGATCGCAATTGCAGAAAATGTTAGAGCCATTCCTGATGGAACTAGGGGAACCCACCAACCAAATAGGAAGAGAAGATAAGAACCACCGATTAAAATTCCGCCAGCAAGTAAAATACTGGCAGCTGTCCAAGGGAATAATTTTGTATGAGTTTTCCTATGTCGTAATTTCCAACTCAAGGTAGCACCAAGCGCCGACCAGCCGAATGTCCACAAATAAGCCAGGGGTGCATCCCAAACTTTGATTAGGGGGCGCTTGTCTAATACCGAACTTAAAATTTGGCTGGTTAAATTGGCATGAATTTCTACTCCAGTAGTGGGCAGACGATTCTTGACTAGACCCGTGTAGGGAGTGTAAAATTCGTCTTTGAGGCTAGCTGCGGTTGCGCCAATCAAAACGATGCGATCGCGCATCAAGTCTGGCGGTATTCTATCCTCAATAACATCGGTCATTGAGACAGTGCGAAAACTTTTGGCTGGCCCGCGAAAGTTCAACAATACTTGGTAGCCACCATCATCGGCTCGCACATAAGCGCCGTTATTGCTTTTAAAACGAGTAAATACGGTATCGCCTATTTTTATATAATTGTCTTTTGTAAAATCATGAGTAATATTCTTTTGTTTTAGGTAAATTAAAGCCAGTTTTAGCCCCAAAGTTTCTACTTTTTTACCATCTGAAGTGTAGAAAAACAGCAAGCCTCTCCGAATTTTGCCATCTTCATCTAACACCAGATCGGCAGCAGCCACTTGACCTCTTACTTTGAGTGCTGGCGGTGGGGCGACGGCAGAAGTTTTATCCTCCACTTTGTTGCCATCAATAGCAATAAAATTCGGTTTTTTTTCAATGCCTATCAAGTTTGGCGTCGTCTCGAATATTTTTACTAATTCTTGATGACCGGGGTTGACTACCAAATCTCGATATAAGTCCAGGCCGATCGCGCTCGGCTGCTGTTTCTTGATTTTCTGGAGCAACTTAGCAAGGACAGCATCGGGAGCGGGCCACTGTCCTACTTTTTGGATATCGAGTTCATTAATACCAACAATGACAATGCGCGAGTCGGTAGGCTCCAAAGGACGCCAACGAAAAAATTGATTTAGAGCCGTCCACTCCAACGGTTGCAGCCATCCTAAAAAATGCAGAAAAAACACAAAACCTGTAACGCTAGGGGTTGTAATTAATACTGCACGCCATTCCCAAATGTTCTGTTTGATGCCTTTCCATTTGCTCATTGGTATCTCTAAATTATGGCAAGTTGTTGTAAAAGAGTCAGCGGTATAACGCAAGTCATCCAGAGCGATCGCTATGGGCGATCGTCAAGTAACTTTTACTATACTTATTGCATTCCTTGCCATCTTCTCATCTGTCTTAGCGCTTAATTTTCCGATCCATTCTCTATACTCCAGGTATTAGCCCAAACCCAAAATCCGCAGCAAGCAGAAGCCGATCGCCTGTGCGACGCCATCTGTGTTGACTTTTATTTTAAGTGCTTGAACACTTAGATCGGAAAATGAATTACAATAACGTTACGAGCTTACTAGCTTGAATTAGGAGATTTGCTGTATTTACAAATATCCCATTCTATATCAATTTCATAAAAGCATTCACCGCATCATATTGGTCTGCCATTCGCGAATAAAACTCTAGCGATCGCAAATCCAATTCCGGCAAAAGTTCACTTTTACTCACCAACTCATATCCCGTTTCACGCAAGCAATAAACCGAAATTACACCATCCTCCCAAAACCAAACTTCTCGCACTCCCACTCGACGATAAATTTCGAGGATATCAATTCCCCCGCTCGTTACTATCACTTCAATTGCTAAATCTGGAACTGACTTGCGCGTACCCAAACAATAAGACTCATCCGGTTCTTTCCTTGCACCCAATTCTTTCATTCCAATCGTCGTACTACCCCGCGCATAAAAACGGATGTTTTTCATCCGCATATAAATCTCTAACAACTGGCATAAAGTTTTTTTAGGTTCTTCATGATCCTCAGATAAGGGAGCCATAATTTCTAAACACCCATCTAAATAAGTTAAGCGTGCGCCTGTTCCTGACAAATCTACATCTAACTTTTCCAGAGTCTCCCATGTGACGTTTGAGAGGAAGACTCCACTTGTAACCAATCCCGCTTTAGAAGTGGCGATAACCATCTGAGTCACCTTTCGCGATCGCTTTTCCATCATACATAACTTCAAAGAGTGGTGACTATTTCGACAAGCTAAAGAATTAAGGATGTCATTTTCTGAGTTGATTTGCAAGTTTGAAGGCTTTAACTGAATTTATCAAATATTTCTCGCTCCTGATTACACTGCAACTGTGGTATAATTATTAGTTATGCTTGAAATCTTCGGTAACAAGGTAAGCTTAACATTGCAAATGAAGTACATTAACGATCCCAAAATTGCTTCTGATGCTGCAAAATCTGAATCTACATCAGCGGAAGATTTAGAGCTTCTTGCCTCATCACAACACATTTTTGTCCGTGAAGCTGTTGCCGAGAATCCGCATACTCCTGCTAATACGCTGAAAGCTTTATTTCCCTCTTCATTAGAAACGGATAACAATGTTCGGATTGCACTAGCAGTAGTTAAAAATTCAGTACATGGTAATGAGTTTCTTCTCACCACCGCCTCTATGGTGCGAAGTAATCTGTCACTCTTTGAGCCTCGTAACTGCTATCCCATGATGCTGATTGAAGCGATTGCCTCACATCCCCAAGTAACGATCGATAAAATATCTCCGTTACTCGACCCCACTTCCATACCACGTCATATACGCGATCGGATTGCGCGAATTGCTATACAAGAAGAACTTCTCATCAAGTTATCTCAAGACCCAGCACAAACAGTTCGCTCCAGAGCCACCAAACGTATTGCAATGCTGAAGACAGAGAGTTTATAAAATAAATAGTTCCTATTAGCGTTCAGTTTTCTAAACCTAAACCGAATTCATTAAATATTTCTCGATATTGGTGTTATAGTCAAACAGGGCTATAATTATTATTGAAGCTCGCTCTCGTTCAAAATTATGTAAAACAGTAGAATACGTTGACGATCTCATCGATTCAAATGCAAGCTGTCATAGAAGTACCTTATTATGAGGATGACTTTCTTTGCCCTTGGGAAACTCCAGAATTTAAACCATTTTCAAAGATCCGTTTATGTGGAGAAATGGGCTATCCTCAAATTGGATTAGTCTTTGCACAACTGGCTAAATACAACCAAATAGAACTAACAGGCGACAGACAAACTATTTTGAGGCAAATCCTGAAAGCGAAGACTTTAGTTTTGCCAGGTGGAATACAGGTTGTCTGCAAGAAGCGGGGTACTATTTCCCCAAGCTGTTGTTGTGGACTTGAAGGCTGGCGCGAATGGATAGATGTATTGAAAACAGGTGTGTCGCCTTGGTTGGGACACGATCCGAGTCCGTGGATTGAGATAACGGGTGATGTACTTCGTGTTTGGTCAGATGGTGGCATAATGCAAGTCAACAATGCCTTTTACATTGATATTTCACGTACTCATTTTGAGGAATCACTGATACTTGTAGAACAAGATCTTCAGGGGTTTTTGTTTTCTATTGAAAGTTGGGCGCAAGAAATCGGATTTGTAGAGTCTAGGGAATTAGTTCAGAAATTTGATGAGTGTTTTAGTATTAGGAAAAGATGGAGATATTAGAGGCAAGTCGTCCCAGTTGAAATTGCGAACTTGCTGCTTGGGTTTCCTAACTCGCTACTTGCAAGAAGTTACTCGATCGCACTTCCATACCACGTCATCTACGCGATCGAAACTGGTACAGATAAACCCGGTTTCTTCAAGAAACCGGGTTTATAACCCATCTTATAGAAACTCGACTTCTCACACTAACGACAAAACTTTTCCACACAACCGACAAAAATTTCCACTCCCATCCCCAACGCTGTCTCATCAAAATCAAAGCGAGGATGATGGTGCGGATAAGCTAAATTTAGATTGGGATTGGCAGAACCTAAAAAGAAATAACAACCCGGTACTGCTTGCAGAAAGAATGACATATCTTCCGCACCCATTGTTTGACAATTTGGCACCACACCCAAAGGAGTTTCTACTACCTCTAAGGCGACCGATCGCACTAACTCAGCTATCCCAGGATCGTTAATCGTAGCTGGATATTGCCGCCAATAATTCCAATCGTACTTCGCGCCGTGACTTTGGCAAACTCCGGCAATAATTTGTTCGATTCGTTTTGGTAAAAACTCTCCCAAAGTTGGGTTAAAATATCGTACCGTGCCACCTATTTTCGCCGTATCTGCTATCACGTTAATTGCAGTTCCGGCATGAAATTCTCCCACCGTTACTACCGCTGACTCGATCGGATCGACATTGCGCGATACGATCGTCTGCAACGCATTCACGATTTGGCTGGCGACGACGATCGAATCGATCGTTTGATGCGGTATCGCACCATGTCCGCCTTTACCCATAATCGTGCATCGAAAACCCTCGGTCGCCGCCATCAATGCGCCACTACGAACGCCTACCCTACCAACGGGTAGCTGGTTCCACAAGTGAAGGCCAATTATAGCATTAACATCGGGATTTGTCAATACTCCCGCTTCGATCATCGGTTTTGCGCCCCCCGGCCCTTCTTCTGCGGGTTGGAAGATAATTTTTACAGTACCGGCGAAGTCATCGCGATGTTGAGAAAGATAATAAGCTGTTCCCAGTGCGATCGCGGTATGTCCGTCGTGACCGCAGGCGTGCATTACCCCATCGTGCTGGGATTTGTAGGGTACATCGTTCTCTTCCTGAATTGGCAAAGCATCCATATCTGCCCGAATTGCCAGCACCGGTCCCGGTTGACGCCCCGCAATGGTCGCCACAATACCCGTTTGGGCGACTCCAGTTTGGCGATCGATTCCCCATTCCTGTAGTTTCTTCGCGACAAATTCAGAAGTCAACTTCTCCCGGAAACCGAGTTCGGGACGTTGATGCAAGTTTCTGCGCCATTCTACAAGGCTATTTTGCAATCCGCGAATTTCTAAGCGGATGCGGGATAAGTCTACGGAAGGAGAACTCAGGAAAGTGGAAATCATTTTTCAAACTTTGACAGGTGCGCTCGTTTCAAGGATACTAGATTTTTGCCCAGGACTTACGCACGACCATCCGAGAAACCGGGTTTCTGGGTAGAACTGTAGTTCCCTAGCGACGATTTTTCAGAGAAACCGGGTTTCTTTGCGAAAATTGCAGTGCGGACGAGAGTTTGTCTAGCTACAGACTTTAGTCTGTCGGCGTTGTTGGCACACTTCTCCCCAAGATCTGCCACAATTTCACTCCTGCAAACACACCCAAAACTGCCAATAAAACAACAGTAAAAATCGGCACGATTATTCCCAAAACTGACAAAATAATCGAAGTTGCTAACTCAACTGTTGCCAACAATGGATTAGCAACTCCCCCAGTCGTTCCCGTTGAAACAAAGCGGGTAATATTAGTTAACGCTTCCACAATTCCAGCAGAACCACCGCCTGCGATAATGGCGACACTCCATTGCAGCAACGGATCGACATGAGAAAAGAACGAGGCGGTGATAGTAGTGCCAGTGGCGATCGCAATCGGTGTAGCCAGCAAATCCAATACGTGATCTACCCAGGGAATATAATATCCCAAAACTTCGATACCAGTCGCGATCGCAAACGCTGTCAGCGCCTCATAAGTGCCAATCCACTCAAAGCCTGGGGATAGGGTCAAATGCCCGGAAAGTGCGGCCATACTCATCACCAAAGGCGGTACAAATACGCGAAATCCGCACGCCGCACTCAAACTAATGCCAATGCAAATTCCTAATAAAATATCCATACGCTTTTTTACCTTTACCCCCTATTCTTAACCTTGCCTAATTGCCAGGTGGCTCTACATCCAACCGCCGACATAGTTAGATGAAGTAATGAGTAATGAGTAAAGAGTAATTACGAGTCTGTACCTATCAATTTAATCCCAACGAAAGAGTAAAACTAAATACTAAATTGCTAAAACCTTTAGCAGTAACAAAGAGGATATCACCTATGACTAACCAGCAAAATCGAGTATTGCCAGAAGATCCCAGAGAAGCGGAACCTGGAAGGGGTGCGCCCGGTAACAACCACTATGGAGTGCAATTGTCGGAAAATGTATTGGGGGTCAACGCTCCGGATGCAGAAATTCCATCTAATGTAGATGTAGACCTCAATATCAAGCAAGTTGAGGCAGCCAGAGACCAAGAAGAAGATAGCGACCTAGATACTACTGCTGGCTACGTTATCGATGAATCTGGGCGTCTCGACAACTTTGCCATTGAGCCTCCTATGTACGTAGAAGAGCGCTAAAATGCGATCGCGGCTGGGAGAGCTTTGGAGCGATCGGCCTCCCAGCTGTAAAAAAGATAAAGTTTTAATTAGTACAGCACCGCAGAAATAACCCACCCTACAATTAAATAAGTTTTGACGATCGCCACAACAACGCGAGAGCCCAATTTGGGTTATTCTAGCAACTGCGCTTCCATATTAATCTTATATTCAAGTAATTTAAAATTGGTAATGTCGTGAACGGTAATCAAACAACCATCTCCAAATTTTACAGCCATCAAGCGATACCATATCTGAAGGTTATCCTTTTTCCAATAAAATTCTCGCTCGATCGTTGCTCCCCTCTCAACTACTTTTACAAGTGAATCAAACAGGGTGGGATTAAGTTGATTGAGCAATTTTTTCAGGGTAAACTTCTCCATGAGGTCGGTTCGTTGTTGGCCAAATAACTTAGCAAAGACGGGATTCACCACCAAACACTGAAAATCGCTAATTTCTTCAGTTATGGGATCTCTTACCGCTTCCCAAGCGGCAATACCATCTTGAGAGCTATTTAATAACCTGGCAAGTAAAGCGCGAGATTGGTAGAGAATTTCTACGGTTTGTTGATGTTGTTGGATTTGTTCTCTCAACTGGCGTTTTTGTTGTTGGATAGTCAGTTGATTTTGAATCCTGGCTATAACTTCTTCTGGTTGAAAAGGTTTGGTGATATAATCAACTCCACCTACTTTAAAGGCTTTTACTTTATCCATAACTTCGTCTAGCGCACTTAAGAAAATTATCGGAATTTCTGAGGTAGTTTCATCGGCTTTTAGGGCTTGGCAAACTTTATATCCATCCATTTCTGGCATTTTAATATCCAGTAAAATGATATCTGGTGGGTTATTGCCGATCGATCTTAATGCCATCTGACTGTTGGTGACACTGCGAACTTTATAACCGCGTTTGGTTAATACGTATGTTAAAAAAAGCAGGTTTTCACTGGGATCGTCAACAATTAAGATATTGCCTTTGGAACCTGAACTTTCATCAGTGTGGTTTTCTGCTATTTCTTCTTCCAGGAAACAAGGTATCGGGGAAAGCGTTTCTATTACCAACCGAAGGTTATTTTTGGTGATTTTTTCCCCAAAAACGTCTGAAAGGCGCTGCCATAACAGGGAGGCCAAATCTTTAATATAACCGATGCTGAGAAATAAGCTTTCGGCAACTTTGGTGTAAGTTTCGTTGTCCCAAGCAGCTTTGAGAATTTCTTTTTCTGGAAGAGTCAATTGTTTCCCTGTTTTCGATTTTAGGGTAGCTTCTATAAGTTGCAGTGCTTCTTCGCTTGTCATGGTTGACTTAGTATTTTTTTTGCAGACTATTTGTATTTGCATATTGTCACTCAACTTAATTTGTTATCAATAGGCTGGCATCGTTGAAGTTCATCACTTGTGCGATCGCACCCTACTCCCTAGCAGGAAGTAAACTTTATTGATGCTTACCTGCAATAGCTCAGTAAAAACACTGTATTTAGTTTCCACTATCTAACAGGATTGCACCACTCAAGTTTTGCATTTTAAGATCTCAAGTTAAAATTGGCCGGGATTAAGGAATTAAACTCCCGATTGGTTAGCTTTTGGGCTTTGTTAAGTTTTTTCTTCGATAACGGCTAAATTGCTTAACTTGATAAACTTTCTCTTATCTTGCGAAGCGATCGTCTTAAGTTGATATTTTGACAGCCTCAACACCAACTCCCAGATGTGTGGGGGGAAGCCTTATTTAGTAGGCATTTGGGAATTCAATAATTTTTACCTATGGTCATAAGTACGGGAGAATCGCCAAGATAAGCAAGGTTCTGCTTTCTCAGGTGTAAGCCCAGGCTTGTTTAATCCCGCTTCTGAAATTAAAACAGTAAATCTAGGCAAATGTAAGAAGCTGTAATTTATTACTTATATCAGTATAATTACGGTTTTGTTTAAGAGCGTAATTTGCATAGCCAAGAGAGCGATCGCCCACCCAACTTGAATCAAAACCATTTTAACCGGAGGCGATCGCCCTTCATCTTGAATCTATGAAATCGAGGGTGAGATTTTTTCTAACGAAACTAAACCATTGTCTTCAAAATCAATCTCCAGATGATATCCTTCCATCAAAGCTGTTCCCAATAAAGGTTTATAACCAGATGCTAAAATGGGGACTACTTTTTCCCGATTGTCCCAAACAATTGTTGCTAAATGTATAGATAACAACGCCTCCCTACCATCGGCTAATCTGGCAAGCGTAGTGGAATATAACGGAAGATTCATCGCACTAACTGCCTGCGGTGGTAAGGTAAGATGGTCGTTGAATCCAGTATCGATAATAAAATCGATAGAAAAATCTGGTTGTGTCGGTAAACGAAAAATTACTGGTACTACCGCTTTGCCGTCAATCAATTTCCCGTTAATCATTTGACAGTCCGCTCGCTCGCTCCCCCAAAGCTGACAGCAACATCATAACCAATCCGCATCGTAAATAATCTGGCATTTGGTTTCTTCTGCTTTAATTTTAATGCTGTTTCTACACCAGTTTTATCAATTCCGTATTCGCCCGTTTCCGCATCAATTACAATCATCTTGCCAAGATTATCATCACACTCCACTTGTTGACGAATGCCATTTTCGTAAAATTGTTTAGCTCTTTGGGCCACTTCTTCTCCAGTCCAAAATATAGCCTGCATAATAATTACACCTGCTTTGTGCTGTTTAATTATTTTAGCCGAGTCGTAGGTAGCTTTTCTTGGTCTTCCGTTTTTAGTGTGCTAATGTTCGCTACAAATATTTTAATATCCTCAACGCCTTGAAAATGCGTTATTTTTTACTAAAAAAGCACAGTGGTAACGAAAGACCCGTAAATTTACTATCAGGCATAAAGAGATAAATTCAAACTAAATCCCGGTAATACATTTTCCCCCGATAATTCTGTGGGAAGATTTAGCATTTCTACATCTTCTCCTGGGCGATAAATTTCTACTTCTTGCTGTTGGGGGTTAATCAACCATCCCAATTGCACCCCGGCATCCATATATTCACGCATTTTGGCACGCAACATTTCCAGATCATCCGTTGCTGACCTTAATTCGATGACAAAATCCGGTGCAATGGGAGGAAATTTGCGTCTTTGTTCCGGGGTTAATGCTGAGTATCGTTCCCGGCGAATCCAAGCCGCATCTGGAGAGCGATCGGCCCCATTTGGTAACTTAAATACAGTGGAGGAACTGAAGGTATAACCCAGGTTTGTTTGCCGATTCCAAATTCCCAAATCGATAATTAAATCTGCTTCTCGATTTCCGCTATCGCCTCCTACTGGTGGCATAATAATTAATTCTCCTCTGGCAGTACGTTCAAAGTTCAAATCGCGGTTATTTTGACATAACTGATAGAACTGTTCGTCACTGAAGTGAACGGTATCTAAATTTAATGTCAAACCACTCATAACTTTACACCTAGCCTGAATAGTAATTAATATTATATCAGACAAACTGGTGGCAGTGGATCGGCGGTCAAGTCAAATGTATTTTTTCACCGAGCGCTCGTCAAATACCAATTCATAAATGCGATTCTTAACTTTAAGATAATCCCCTTGCTTGACTACTAATATCAATTACGGTAGAATTGGTAGTGTAAAAAACTCTCCGAGTCAGGAGCGTCCCACTGTCCCCAGATCGTTCCTAACCAGAAGTATTCAAGCGGACATGATATCAGCAGTATCAAGCGGCAGAAGAATGGCTTGCGTTGAGGTTTAGAAACATTCCTAAATCAATAAATTCAGAAATTGACGACTGGAATTGTCTTTAGAGGTGCAAGTACAATAGCAGAAAGAACAATCTTACAAAGAGGTAAATATCGTGGATCAAGATTTTCACTATTATGGCACTTACTACGCAGCGAGAATAGGCGGTAATTATAGTCAAGAAGATGCAAATGTTATTGCTAAAGCCTCTAATTTTATTGATTTTTTGAGTAATGAAAAATATGCTGGATATTGGCATATCGTAAGCAATACGGCAAAATCTTCAGACCAAAATTATGATGTTGTAGCGAAAGTAGACTATCCTCGTTACACATTTCAAGGCACCTTGAGTACCGGAGCTAGTGGAAGTAGTGGCTTATGGTCATCATTTCACTTTCCTCCTGGAAACTATAGCGATCCCCCCAATACACCAAGCAAGATCGATGTACATGGAGAAGACGTTGCAGCATTATTACCCGACCATCAGGTAAGGGAAGTAAATCCTGATTCAAGCCTTGATAATAGAATCAATTCAGATATTGGGAAGTTACTCAATCGACCGCAAAGTGCTTTATCGCGAGCAACGATCCGAGACACAATTCGCTGTCTCACTGATTCAAAACGTTTGGAAGCAATTCTTGTGAGAGCTGCTGGTGGAGAAACCTTATTAAGCAACGTACAAGATAAAGAATCTATCCTGAAACGTTTTGGATTGCTTTTATTAGGGGTTAGGGCTCATGTGATTGGAGATACTTGGGCTCACCAAGATTGGTGTGCTGTTGATAATGTTATAAACACTTACTGGGACATTGACAATTCCTGGTACAACAATCTGACTTGGCAAAATATTGAGTATCAAGATATTGGTCAGGACTGGAAAAAAATCAAGCTTTCTTCTATGTCTCACGAAAATTTGCAAGCAGCTCCAAATGTACCCCCTTGTTATGTAGGACATGGATGGATGGGACATTTTCCTGATTACAGTTTCGTTAAATATCGCTATAAACCCTGCTGGAGTCCAAAAAGCGCACAAGCATTAGAGCGTGATAATCCTACGGAATACAATTATGCGTTTCTGGAGTTATGTAGCTTATTTTCTCAAGCAAATGGCAGTAAGTTTCAGCCCGAACATGAAAAAAGTAAACTAGCCGCCGCACAAAAGGCAATTTCTTCACCAGTAGAGATTGCAGATAAAAATAATTGCCCCCGCGTCTACTCTGCTAATCAATGGAGAGAAGAAATGGATAAGTTGCAGATTGAAGCCCCCATCGATCTAATCGATGCTAAAAAAGAACCTGATGAAAAAACAGTGTTGAGCGGTCAGATTGACTATAACCCACACTCACTCGATCCTTTGGGAAAAACTCGCTACGGTACGTTCTACATTAACCTTTATAGCGATCTGTATCTTTTCCAAATTGCAGCCGACTACCAATTCCATTTTGTGAAAAATTGGACTAAAACTCATAAAATAGGAACCAGTGATTTGTTTGAAGATAGCTGGTCTATACAGCTAGGACCTCTGAGCGATCGAATTTCGGAGATTTTGGTTTAACCGATATTCCGCACCATCAACTATCACGCAGATAGTTGATGGTGCGAAACGAATTTTTCTATCCAACGATCGTCAAATAATAATTCATAAATGCGGTTACTGACTTGGAGATAATCCCCTTGCTTGACTACTAACCCTGACATGAGCAATTCCCGTTTCTGCTGAATTATCAACCGCTGCAACTTGTCCTTGATGTAAAATCTCTCGGTAAAGTTTTAGCAGTTCGATCGCACGCTGTTTATCGTTCAAAATCCGCTCGCCTATCGTCCGCAAATGCTCTGCTTGGTCTTGAGATTCCCAATTTTCGATAATTTGCGATCGCCCAAGGCAGCGTTTCTTTCAAGTACCTCTGAAAAGTCCCTCCTTTTTTCGCCTGCACCCCTGCTCCTCTGCTCCCCTACTCCCCTAAGTGGGTTATTTCTGCCGCGCTACACTACCTCGCTACAGATTATTTTCAAGAGTCCGATAAAAAACTGTATTTTTTTCCCTAGACGGCGTTCGGTCGGCTATAAATATAAAGATAACTATGTGTCGTGCCAAGGGCAATTTTGATGAATGAAGCTTTAATACAGCGCTTTGTCGAGCTGATTTCTAGTAACACAGGTTTGCACGTCAGGGAGCAAGATCGGGAAAATTTAGCAAAAATAATATGGGCGCGGCTCAAAATTCTCAGATTATCAACACCGGAGGATTATTATCAGCTTTTGCAGCCTCATACGGACAGCAATGCTGTTGAGGATACGCTACCGGAACGGGAATGGCGAGAACTGACACATCTGTTAACAACAGGAGAAAGTTATTTTTTTCGCGATAAAGGTCAGTTTGCTCTGCTGAGAAACATGATTCTACCGGAATTAATTGCCGCCAAAAACAACGCTGCAAACATCCAAGCAGGTGAAAAGCGATCGCTGCGTATTTGGAGTGCCGGATGTTCGACTGGTGAAGAACCATATTCCTTGGCAATCCTTCTACAGGAGTTGCTGACTGATTTGGATGATTGGAATATCTTTATTTTGGGAACCGATCTCAATCAACAAGCAATTGAGAAAGCCAAAGCCGGAATTTATAGTCCTTGGTCTTTTCGCCTGGTAGACACCGATCTACAAATGCGGTATTTCCATCAACGCAAAACTGAATGGCAAGTGGATAAACGTATTGGCACGATGGTAAAGTTTGCTTATGGCAATTTGGTAAAAGATCACTATCCCAGCCTTAATTCCGATATTCACAGTATGGATCTGATTCTGTGTCGAAACGTTTTCGTATATTTTGAATACAATGCTATTTCAGTTGTCTTAAAAAAGTTTTACGATACGCTTCTTCCTAGCGGTTACCTCATCACCGGACATACAGAACTTTACGCTCAAGATCTGGGTTGCTTCCAAGTGAAAGTTTTGCCCGAGTCGGTGCTATATCAACGCAAAGAAAATGTCGATTTTCAAAGTACAAAATCGGTAGTATATAAAGCTACTATTCCCGAAGTTAACCGCCAGGAATCTCCAAAAGGTATGCTTTGGGAACGGCCTAATACTATAGGCAAGAGTTGGCGATTGGCAAGACCGAACATCCACACCGAAAAATCGTATAATAGCGATAATACAACAACCTTGGCCAAGTCGCGGGAAATGATTGTTCCCGATATCCCGAATTCTATCTTGAGGCTGACATCTTCACAAATGCAATCGAGTCCTCATAAAATAGAAGAACAAGACCTCCTTTTGAAGGCAGAAAAACTATTTGACAAAAAAGCTTATGCAGAAGCAATAAGACAAGCAGAACAAATAATTCTCTTGCAACCAGCAAATTTTGGAGCTTATTACTTACTGGCTCAAGCTTATGCCAATTTAGGCGAACATAACAAAGCCATATACTATTGCGATCGAGCAACTGAACTCGATCCTTTATCTGTTATACCTTATTACCTTTTGGCACACATTGCTGAAGAAAAAGGAGATATTGAGAAAGCCAAAATTTATTTGAAAAGAATTATTTATTTAGTGCCATCTTCTATTTCCGCATATTTGGAACTCGGTTTAATTTACAAGAGAGAAGGAAATGCTATCAGGGCACGAAAAATGCTAGCTACAGCTATAGAATTGCTCAAAGATTTACCGCCATCAGCTACAGTCGCACAACAAGATGAGGTAACAGCTGGTGAATTGCTTGCTTATGTGCATAAAGTCTTAAGAGATCGTACATAATAGCCTATTTTCAGAAGAGTGCGGTTTGAGGTAAACTAAAAACAGCTTGACTTTTGGATTAACAATCGTGGACGAATTAGAAAACTTTGCTAAGAATGCGTTTTACCTTTTGATTGGTGGCGTAGCCCTCACCGTTGAGAGAAGCGGTCAAATTCTCCAAGAAATCGAACAGCAAGCCCCAATCGTAATAGATGAAATGATCCAAGTCGGTGAGGCGAAATTTAATGAGTGGTCTAGCCAGCAACAAAATTATGCCTCCGGACCTAGAGAAGAGCTGCGACAAAGGCTTTTTGTTCTTGTCAAGGGAGATTGGGAGTTAGCCGAACGCTTGCTTCAGCAGGCGAGGGACAACAATCCCGGACGTTCGGAAGATTGGTATTGGGAAAAAGTAATTTACGATCTAGAAAGGGATAACCTTTGAGAAGGGAGAGGGAGAGCGAGAGCATTCAAACCAGAAAGATAAAAATCAGCCTAAAAAAGTGAGGAGATACAGTCGATCGGTCGTCACTTATCAGTCACCGATCTGCTTTGCCTTCTCCAATCCTAAAAATGCCCTTTGCCTGTGTCCTCTCCCACTGTATTTTATAGCGGAATTTTCTAGCAAACAAATTTAATGGCATCATAAGTTGGGTTGAACTAAGAAAACTCAACCTATGATTTATTTTAACTGAGATTTTTAGCGAAAAGCAAAAAAGTGTTAGTCCTAGATGGTATAAGGGAATCTTAAATATAGGAAGAGAATACGCTTCCTAATTGCCTTTCGTGCAAAAATTAAACTATGTTAACAATAGTTGATAAACCTTATTTGATCTTTAGCCTTAATGGTGCGCTCTACGGTGTGGAAGCTGAGTGCGTACAGGAAATTTTTTCTTTGCCGGAATTGAAGCCGATCGCCGAAGCACCCCCCGACATTGTTGGCGTTGTTAATCTGCGTGGAGATATCCTGCCGATCGTCGATCTCAATCTGCGCTTCGGGTATAAGCAGCTAGAATATAGCCTGAGCGATAGTGCGATCGTCCTGGAGTGGCAAAAACTTCGGATTGGCATTATTGTCAATCAAGTCCATGAAGTTTGTAATATTCTCCCAGAGGACATCTCAAAAGAGCTTTTCTACAGTCGTGAAGTTACTGCCAAATCTCACAGTTTCGTGTCCGGTATTGCCAAAGTAGCAGCAGATATAGTAATGTTGTTAAACAGTAAAAATTTGCTCCGCTACTCCGAGTTGTTTGCAGCTTCAGTCGTACATAAAACTGTAGAATTAGATGCAGATGAAGAGAGAGTAGCTACAAATTCTCGCCATCAACCTTACATATTCTGTCCGCACGCTACACCAGAAGAAAAAGCCATTTTCCGAGAACGAGCGGAAAATTTGATGCGACCTACTGAAAAACAGGATTTCGCCGGATTAATAGCTCTGGCAGTAGTTGGTTTGAATGGCGAATATTTTGGACTGGATTTAAAACTGGTGCGCGAATTTACCGAGATCCGGAAAGTAACACCCGTTCCCTGCTGTCCGTCTCATATTATCGGAAACATGAATTTGCGGGGCGAAATAGTGACGTTAGTTGATATTCGCGGCGTGTTGAATATGCCGATGTTAAACACAAAAATTGTCACTAAAGTGATGGTTATTTGTGTTGATGATTTCGTCGCAGGTGTGACAGTTGATGAAGTGTTTGATGTCGCATATTTGCACCCATTACAACTTTCACCTGTGCCGACGGCAATCCATTCTATCAATAACGAATACCTACAAGGTACAGCTCCGTACCGAGAAAAAATGATGAGTATCTTAGATTTGCAAAAAGTTTTTACTAAAGGTGAATTGATTGTAAATGAGGAGGTGTAAACAAACACAAAAATTTACATATTTAAATCGATACTCACAAATACTTCACATTTATAGCGCTAAGTAAAAGATAAATACCAAAGGGTAAATTGAGGGAGACAGAAATATGGGAAATTGGGAAATAGGTAGTAAATTTAGTAATTTGAAACTGCGCTCTCGCATTATTATGGGATATTCTGTTCCCCTATTGCTGTCGATCGGTATAACTGGGTTGGTATATTCAAATCTTAGGGAAGTAGATCGGCAAAACAAAAGGCAAATTATAGGCCAAGAAATGGTGAAAAACTCCGATCGAATAGCATTGAGTATAGCCCGAGTGCAGCGGTCTGCTAGAAGCTATTTGCTAGAAGCTGACGAGGAAAGCTTGCAAGATTTCGACGACGGCGAGGAGTTGTTTGAGCTAGCTGCCACTTCTCTGGAACAACTGGTAGAAGTTCCAGAACAGAAACAGCGTCTGGCTGCAATCGTTGCCTTGGGAAATAAGTCTATTGAATTGAACAGAAACTTGATCGAGCTTGTAAAATCTGGCAGAATCAAAGAAGCGTTGCAAAAATATGCTTCAACAGACCGTCAAAATCTCAATCGTCAGCTGGAAAAAGTGCTGGATGACTTTAACCAAACAGAGGATTTTATTCAGGCGAAAAAGAATAAAGAAACTGAAGCAGCCCTAAGCTTTCTTAACATGATAGTGGTGTTATGTACATTGATGTCGGCGATCCTAGCAATACCGATCGGTTTTTGGATTGCTTCACGCATCACGGCGGCGATTAATGAGAGCGTTAATGAAATCGCTACCTCATCAACACAAATTGCCAGCACCGTGGAAGAACAACAACGTACCGCCAATCAACAAGCATCTGCCGTGCATCAAACTACCACCACTATGGATGAATTAGGTGCGTCCTCGCGTCGATCGGCAGAACAAGCCGAAATGTCGGCAGTAGGCGCAAGGCAAGCGCTATCGAAAGCAGAAGAAGGCAGCCAAGCTGTGGTGCAAACTCTTGAAGAAATGGCGATACTTAAAGAAAAAGTAGAAGCGATCGCACAACAAATCCTGCACTTAAGTCAGCATACGAATCAAATAGGCTACATCTCTGGAGTAGTAAGCGACCTCGCCAACCAAACCAATATGCTAGCCTTAAACGCCGCCGTGGAAGCAGTGCGAGCTGGCGAACATGGTAAAGGTTTTGGTGTCGTTGCCAGCGAGATTCGCAAACTAGCAGATGCTAGTAAAAAATCTGCCGATAAAATTAACATTTTAGTTGCTGATATCCAAAGATCAATTAACTCAACAGTAATGGTAACTTCTGAGGGTACTAAAACTGCTGAAGAAGGAGAATTGATTGTTCAACAAACAGCAGCAGCTTTCACAGGCGTAACCGAAGCCATCAATAACGTCTTTACCAACAGTCAACAAATCTCGCTCAATGCCAAACAGCAAGCAGTAGCAATTCAGCAAGTAGTAGAAGCAATGAACGCTCTCAACGCCGCAGCTGTAGAAACAGCTAGCAGTATTAATCAAACCAAAGTTGGCATACAAAAACTCAATGCAGTCGCTCTGAATCTCAAGACAGCCGTATAGCAGTCTCATCGCTTATATTTGTGAGGCGGTTGTTATGTTTGAACCCTCGATACTCATACCTTGCTTGGTGTATTTTTGGAGTAAAAGTAAAATTGTATAGCTAGTGCGTCAGACGTCAGCCGCCCTTACTCTTAAAGCAGTAGTTTAGCTATTTTGTAAGTGTGAACTTTATGTTGTGTACAAGTCGTAAAATTAGTCAATTATAGACGAATTTGCTAAAATAACTCCAGGAACTAGCATATTTAAAATTTAGAGAAAATTATTGAAAATATGCTAGGTTACTACCAGTCTTCTTAACACTACTTAAAAACCCACAGCTTATGTTTAGGAAATGTAAATTGCAAAATAGAATGTTATTGGGATATTCAGTTCCCATTATATTATTTATAGGATTGGCTGGTTTAGTATATTTCAGTACAAATAAGTTATTAAATGTATTCACAAAAGTCGAAAAATCCCAGGAAATTGTTGATACAACAAATGCCATGACACTTAATCAGAGCAGGATGGTAATAGTATTTAGAGGTTACATATTATCACAAAAGCCACAATTATTAAAAGAATACGAACAAGAATTAAATTTATTTGATGAGGCATCTGCACGTGCAGTGAGTATGGCCGAAAATAACAAGCAACAACAGCGTATCAAAGAAATGGTTCGGTTGAAAAACGAATACGATCGGTATTCGCAAAGAATACTAAACTTAGTAAAGCAAGGCAAGAGAGACGAAGCAATATTAGCGTTCCGAACAGGAGAAGGGCAAAAATTTGTCGATCGTTTTAAAAACCTAAGTACGGAATTTAATAAAACGGAAGAGGAAATTTTAGCGGCCACAACCGCAGAAGCGAAAACTTTGATTAACAATCTCATTGCCGCAGTTGCGATCGGAGCCTTGTTATGTTTAACGTTTTCCCTACTTGCTGCTTATTGGATCTCCGCAGGCATTACTCGTACAGTCGAGCGAGCAACAAGCGCGATCGCCTCTTCCTCAAACCAAATAGCTGCCACAATAGAAGAACAAGAACGCACAGTTTCCCAGCAAGCTGCCTCCGTCAATCAAACCACCACCACAATGGATGAGTTGGGTGCATCTTCCCAACAAACCGCAGGACAAGCACAAGCAGTCGCCACCGCCGCACAACAGGCATTAACCCTTACGGCAACAGGAAGCGAAGCAGTGGAAAATACCCTAGAGGAGATGTCGGTGCTGAGAGAGAAAGTAGGTGCGATCGCCTATGAAATTTCCCGTTTAAGCGATCGAACCAATCAAATTGCCAGTATTTCCAGCTTAGTCAGCGACCTCGCCAACCAAACCAATATGCTAGCGCTCAACGCAGCCGTAGAAGCAGTACGAGCTGGCGAACACGGTAAAGGTTTTGGCGTCGTCGCATCGGAAATTCGCAAACTTGCAGACCAAAGTAAAAAATCCGCCGAAAAAATAAACGCCCTCGTTTCCGATATTCAAAAAGCCATCAGTTCCACCGTTATGGTGACAGATGAAGGCACCATGACGGTGGAACAAAGTGTTAAAATCGCCCAAAAAACAGCACAATCCTTCGCAGGCGTAACAGAAGCAATTAACAACGTCGTCTTGTGCAGCCAACAAATTTCTCTGAGTTCCAAACAGCAAGCCATTGCCATTCAGCAAGTAGTTGATGCTATGAATGCACTCAATCGCGCATCTGCCGAAACAGCCAGTGGCATCAGTCAAACTCGCATCGGCACTCAGAAACTAAACGATGCCGCCCAAAGCCTTAAATCAGTTGTTTAATGACTAAGGAATCAAGAAAAATGATTATCGAAGATGAAGAACTACGAGATATTTTTAAAACCGCAAGTGAAGATCATTTGCAGAAACTTGATGATGGTTTGTTGTATTTAGAAAAACATCCAGATGACCAAGCGAAATTAGAAGAGTTACTGCGAGAAGCCCACAGCCTCAAAGGCGATGCCGGGATGTTGGGAGTCAAAGATGTGGCAACTCTATCCCATCAGATAGAGCATATATTAGGGAGTGTGAAACGAGGCGAGACAATCCTCGATCGCACTATTAGCGATCGCATATATCACGGTTTAGATGCCATTCGTCAATTAGTACGCGAAGCAGTCACAGGCGAACCCCCACAAGTCAATACCTTTTATGTCTTAGCTCGTATGATGGGATCTGAGGAAAAGGGAGAGGGTGAGGGGACGAGTGGAAGAGCGGGAGAGCGGGAGAGCGAAAGCGCGGAAGAAGGGGAAAGCGGGAGAGCGGGAGAGCGGGAGAGCGGGATAATAGCAGAAATTATCACTGAAAAATTAGAAGAACAGCAGAAAATGTCTGTAATGTTTCCCCCACAGATCGGA
>NZ_JACJPW010000047.1 GCF_014696265.1 Aerosakkonema funiforme FACHB-1375
AAGCCCTATGTAACCGTTGGTTTTTGACTGCCTGCCCTTTAGGGGGCAGGCAGTCAAAAACCAATATTATAAAGGCTTTGGCAATTTTTGGAGATGTCTAATGAATATATTCGCAATACCTATTTTAATAAAGCGGATCAGATAATTCGGGAATATAATCGTCAGCATAGCACAAGCTTGCGATTTTTTATTACCACAATTAAAGATCCGTCTCTGTTAGAACTTCCCTGGATTCATCTTGCTTCTTATCTTGCCCATAGCAAATATGATTCGCCAAACTCCTAAGTCAGCAGAAATTCGCATTTTAGGCCCCAGACAATCTGGGAAGACAACTTATTTGGCTACTTTGGCTTATTTTCCTCATCAGAAACAAGTGAAGCAATTATATGCAGGTATGGAAATAACGCCTGTGGGAGAGGATGCAGAGAGACTGGGGAGAATGGCGGAAGATATTATTATGCAAGGGAATAAACTGGCTGGTAATTTCAAAATAAATATAGATTATTTGCCGTTTTACTTCTTTAGAATTAAGATTCCCTCAATTAAGGGAATGCCCCCTATCGAAATCGAACTAAATACTAGAGATTATCCTGGGGAGATATTTCACGAAATTCCCCTACCCCATAAGCAAAGTGAAGTAGAACCATATATTGATGATTTGTTTACAGCAAATGCTTGGATGGTGATGCTAACTGATTGGGAACCTGGACGGGATAAGACACTTTATAAACCTGCTTTTAAAAAGTTGTGCGACGAGATATTTAAGAAAGAGAAGATTAATCCAGAAATAAAGAATTTGCGAATAGCTGTTGTGATGTCTAAATGCGAAAGGGGGGAATTATGGCCGTGTCGTCTTGACCCGGAAGAAGATTTATTTAAAGTGCGATTACCGGAAACTTATGATTTTCTGAAGACAAAACTTTCGCCGCAAAGATTAAAGTTTTTTGCTTGTTCGTCTTTTGGGGTATTGAGCGATCGCATTGACGATTTCGACCCCCGTCCCAATCGCTATATTCCCGATGATGGCAGTATATCTGAATATCATGCTTTTCTGCGAATGCCCGAACAATGGCAACCTTACGGTTTAATTGCACCGATTTATTGGTTAAGTACGGGGAGAATTTTACATGACCACCGTCTTTAGAAAAATCATTAAAACTATTAGCAAATTTTTCCGAAGCTTGGTCAATCTTTTTTCAAGAAGACCGCGATATTTATCCGGCAGTCCCGATATTAGAATTGTTGGCCATCGACGCGCTGGCAAGACAACTTTTATGGCAGCTTTAGCTAGGTGGCCTAATGCTAGACGCGATAGCCCCATTGAGTCAGTTAAACCTTTTGACGATCGAACAGACAAGCTGATCGACCAAGCGAAAGATATATTAGAAGGTGGTTTACCTTTGGCGGGAACTTTCTTTCCTGAAGATGCAAACGAACTGCCGCTTTATACCTTATTAATTGAAATGAAACCCGCCTATCGCATCGGCGGAAATATTAAATTTCAAGTATCTTGTCGCGACTATTCGGGTGAATTGATTGAAGAACTACGAAAAACCAATATAACTCCCAAACTAAGTAACTATTTAGATGATTGCGCTGATGCTACTGGTTTGTTATTATTGATAGACGGAACAGCGAGAGAAGATAAGTTATATTCTCAAGCTTTCGAGAGGTTAAAGGAAGAGTTAAATTTTCGGTTGACGGGACAAAATAAAAATCTAAACAGCTATCGCATTGCGGTTGTATTCTCGAAAGCCGAACAGGGTTCGGTTTGGATTCATCGCCACGATATGCAGAAGTTTATGAGGTTAAAATTTCTGCAAACGGAAACTACTTTACAAAAGTGGCAAAAGGAATGGGGTTGTCCGATCAACTACTTTCTTTGTTCCGCTTTTGGCATGATAGGAGAACCACCAACGCCGAATTTTAGAGAGGAAACAAGAGATAGCGAGGCTATTTGTGGAGTGATTAATTATCCGCAGTATTGGCGACCTTTTGGTTTGGTTGCACCTATTTATTGGCTGCATACAGGAAAAGATGATTGGCGTTTAAGAAAAATGGAGGATTTATAGGTTATGTCATCTATACAAATATATGAGTTTTCTAGAGAGTTCGACGAAACAGAGAAGGATGGGAAAACTGTATCTGGAGGGTATAAAAATGAAGTTGGGCCAGGTACTAGAGACGTTCCGCCAAAAATTAAAGAAGCTGTTAAGCGTGGTGATTTTCGGATTCTGGATAGTTATGAGCCTCAAAAAGGAGAATTCGCCCTAATTGGCAGAGAAATTAATGATAAATATTCTGTCTTGGCAGTTGCTACAAGTTTAACAGAAGACGGCTCTCGCCCAGGAGTATGTTACCGATATTTTTGGTTGGAAAAACGTCAAGATGAAGATATAGATGGAATTGGCACTTTATTAATTTGGTGGAAAAAAGTTGGCGAGCCGAAATTCGAGTTTAATTGGCATAAAAAAAACTTGGATTTTTATCGTGCAAATACCTATAGTCGGAATGATTTTTACCAAAAACAATCTCAATACCATTCCGAAGTTGAAAATACGATCGATCAAATTAATTATAGTTCGTATGAACTGAAAAATAATGGAAAAAAAATAAGCTACGAAGTATGGCATTGCGTGGCTTTATATTTTGATAAATCTTCTACTTTTTCTATTTCTTGGGCTTGGAATGTAAAAAAACTAGATAAAAATCAAATATTTACGATGATATATTATGCAGATTGTAAATTTGAGATAAACAAATTACAGCCAAGAAAGCCGAATCCAGACCCTGATCCTTTAGATCATATTAATTGGGAAACCCTAAAGAATTGCCTATCAGAGTTGGCTAAAAATGAAAGTAGTTTTAATCAAACAAATTTAAAAATTGTTATTGATTACCTGAAAAAGTATCCAATCCGTTCGTGGAATTGGAGTCAGATTAATGACCAAAAAATACTCCGCCAGACTACTACTCCATCGGGAGCTAGGTATAAGGCATTGCGGGCGATTTTGAGAGGCGAAATAATACAAGATTGGCTAGACTGGTTGCGTAAATCTAGTAACCAGACTTTTCAGGAAACCTCTTTAACTATTCAAGCAGCACTTCTAAGGGCTAGCTGCAATGAAAATATTGCTTACAATCAACTGCTATCCAATATGGATGAAGGGATGAGTCAAATGCTGCTGAAATGCACGTCAGAAAATACTCTTAATAGCCAATATGAAAATATTGAATGGTTACTGGTTAAATCAAATACTGTCTTAAGTTCTGATTTTGTAAATTACACATGGTCTTCCTATTTACAGAGATACGCCCGAAATCTCGTATCTTTGCTAATTGCTGAAGATATGCCAAGATCCGATAATTTTTATACAAAAATTCGAGAAACATTAAACCAGTGGGCAGTACAGGGTAAGGCAAGTGGAAAATATCCCTTATTCCCCGAATATAAAAAGCTAGCTCTGTTATTTGAAAAAATTCAAGATTTCAATTTGTCAGCACTTTTCTATCAACTCAGCGAGGGAGATGTTCCAGAGGATATATACGAAAATGTGAAAGTGAAAATTATTCGACTCAGGAAGAGGCGAAAAAATGTTGGCATACGTCTAATTTGGGCTGCTGTTATTGTTGCTATTGCTTTAGCAGGCGGCATTTCATTTGAAATTTTGTTTCCCAAAACCAATACTGTATCAGTAAAAAATAATTCCATCCTTGCAAGAAATTTTGAGCGTGACTTAGACTTGTGGGACAATACGGGTAACTCGGAAGCAAAGCAAAGATTAATTCAATTTCTGAAAGATGAATTACCTGATATTCTCAAAGATAAAAATAACCCTGAAAATGACGAGTCCAGAAAAAATGATTCTATCGCAAAAACAAATACATTCATTAAAAATGCCTTTACTCCTACAGTATCTTTGTCACAGGAACCAACAAAAAATAATCATATCAAGTCTGATAGTCCATCTGCTGATGACATAAAAATTATCCAGCAAATGCTGAAGTCCATAAAGTATACTTCTAATTCAGTCAAACTTCCATTTTACAGTGGGGACATCACCGGAGAATTCGATGAAAAAACTACAGAAGCAATTAATGATTTTCAGCGATTAAAGATGCAATTAAAGCCAAAAGACATTACTGGTACTGTTGGCCCAGGTACTTGGGAAAAGTTGCAAGATTTGTTTAGAGATGAGCAAGTAAAGCCAGTTAAAGAATTTATGATAAAAAGCTTTGAAGAAGGAAAAAATGATGATGAAATAAAAGTAAAAATTAACAAATTAAAATCTTGTAAACAAGATCCGAAAAAAGCTATAGACTTCATTTCCTGCTTGAACAGCGAGAATAAAACACCTAAAACAGAAAAATGAGATATTTCCTCTTCACTATATCCGGCATTTTCTCCGCCCTATTTGGTTGGGGAATCAGCCAATTTGTCCTCGATTTTTTGAGATCCCCCATCGATGAAACTCTCCCCATAAAAGCAGACTTTATCATCCTTCCTTTTGTCGCCGCTTCTCTCGCCGTCGCCATTGTGATTGCTGAAATCTTTTCCAGTAACCCCACTCGCCATAAAGCTAATTTCCGAGTATTACCACCTTATTTTTGGAGTGCGTTGCTGACGGGTGTGGGTGCGGGTTTAGCAGCTGCTATCTTTAATTTCATCCTCTACCAAACACCAGCACCAGATTGGATGGTTAGGGTTTTTGCTTGGAGTATTGTTGGTTTGTTTACTGGGGTGGGTGAGGGAGTTAGCTGGCGTTTTCGCAGTATTGAAGGCGGTACGGATAAGGCGAAAGAACGGATTAAAAAATCAACTTTGTTTGGTTTGGGTGCGGGTGTAGTGGCGGCGGTGATTGTGGAGTTGATTCGCAGTCAAATAGAATTAGGTGGATATGAAGATCCGGCGGGATTTTCTATTTTGGGATTTTCTCTCGGTTTGTTGTTGAGTTTTGCTACTTCTCCCAGTTATTTAGCTGCTTTGAGGGCGGGGGAGGGTTTTGAGGCGATCGATCCTAAGTATGGTGGAAATAGGGAAAAGCCTCTGTTGAAAAATATTCAACTTAGATTTGTGACGGGAGAATATAAATATATCCAAGAGGGTTTATCAATTCAATTACCTTCTAAAACCCAAAAGCGGATTATTATCGGTTCTAATGATGATGCAGATATTTATATTCCTAATATACCATTAGAAGCAGCTTCTTTGGAAGTTCGCAATGGTAATGTAATGCTGCGTTGTCTTGCTGATGAGGCGGTTCAAATTCAGCGTCGGCTTTTAATTGAAGGGGGTAAGGAAATACCTTTAAGACACAATCAGATATTGACATTTTACTATGAAAAGGATAGTGATAAATATTATCGATTTGTGTTTTATAACAAGTTTCTCGATCCGCAGGCTTAGGGGTGGGTGATGAGGATTTTTTTTACCGCAGATGAAGACAGATGAACGCTGATGAACGCTGATATAATGGAGAAATATTTGAAATGGCTTTGGCGAATGACCCGCCAGGAGTTAAAACCCCTGCGTCATAGCGAAAGTCCGTTAAAACGTAGATATAGATCCCCGACTTCTTGAAGAAGTCGGGGATCTGAGGTACATATAGATCCCCGACTTCTTCAAGAAGTCGGGGATCTGAGAATTTAACGATGAATAATGAACCATGAACAAATTGAAAATAATTGCCCTTTCGACTTTGTTGGGAATAATACCGCTGGGATGTTCTAAAATTGAATTAGATAATAATCGCTGTGAAAATACATCAGATAATCAGATCTGTATATATCGCGTTACAACCAAAGCAGATACGGTTACTTTAAGGGTGAAGGTTTTGGATAATGAAAGAGTTCCGATCGAAGGTTTGAATAAAAATAATTTTATAATTGATACTACTAACGGAAAAGGAGAACCTGTCAGATTAAATCCATCAGAAATAAATTTACTTTCTTCCGAACAATCTAAACCTGACCCCGCTAAGTTGGTGATGCTGTTGGATATGAGTGGGAGTATGAAAAATCAAGATTCGGCGGGAATTAAAAAGTTGGATGGTGCGGTTAGTGGGGTGCGAGAATTTATTAATGAAGTTAGCGGAGATAAGTGGGATGTGCAGATATCTCTAGTTCCTTTTGGGGAGGGATGTACGAACAGTTTTCCAGTTAATGCAAGTGTTATAGATGAAAATTTCCATCAGTCTGGGAGTCCCGATTTAATCCAAAAATTAGATAAATTAGCTAAAGTTGATGTTTGCGCTTGGACTAATATATACGATCCTTTGGGAGAAGCTGTCAAGTATTTGGGAAATCTACAACAAGCTAAAAATGATAAGTCACCGCCACCGAGATTAGCTGTTATTTTACTTTCAGATGGGTATGATGTGACGAATGATCGCCGCGATGAGTCAGAAAGATTCGATCGCCTACGTGAGGTTTTTCGACAATACCCAAAAGTGATAGTTCACACGATGGGATATGGGGAGAAGATGAAGGAATTACGCGATCGCATTCGATGTCGTCTCAGCGATAATGAACTTAGTATCGATAATTTGAAAAAATGTCGTAGTAATATCGATAGTTATATTGTAGATGAACCTCGCTTAAAAGAAATTGCGGATGCGACTCGCGGAATAAACGCTTTTCCCGCTGATGCTAAGGCGGTAGTAGATACTTTGCGAAAATTTTTAAGCACTTTGCGCGAATATGAAATCGAATATAAACAACCTGGTGCGCGTCGCAGCGGTAATTATCAAGTTACCGTATCAGTAAACTCACCTTATCGCGGTTTAAGAAATGTTAAATCCGATCCAAAACCTTACCGCTTAGATACTTTTGATTATATCGCTCTCCCTTTACCAGAACGCTTACCCATTCTGGGAAGTATTCTGATATTAGGGTTAGGAACCATGATACCATTTATATGGTGGAGCAAGCAATTGAAAGATTCTTCTTTTCGCAACTTAAACTCCTAAAAAATGCCAGAATACGTCGCCGTTATCAAAATTACCCATCAAGAAATCCGATTACCTGTTACACTGACGGGTACTCACGAAGACTATCCCGAAGACTATTTTCGCTTAGAAAAACACCAATCTCTTTTGCGCCAATGTCTCCAAGAACAAGGTATCTATCAAATTGAAGACGCGCAGTTTAAAAAATTGATCGATGAATGGATTGGCGATATCAAAGAAGGAAGGAAATATAGCGCGATCGCACTCGATTTACCCCCAGATGCGATGACCCCTCCCCCAACTCCCATTCCCCCCAATTCTAAACCTAGCGACATCTTTAATTATACACCTAAATCATCTCCCAGCATATCTTATGAAAGTGATACCAATCAAGCCGAATTTTAACCCAATTTGTATTATTCTAGGTACGTAGTTGCGCTTTAGTGCTAAAGCGCAACTACGTACCTAAGAAATCTTAATTACATCTGCGTTCATCTGTCTTCATCTGCGGTAAAAAAAATCCTATTACTCATAATGCAACCCCCACTTCCCTACCAAAAATGCCAACAAGAATTAGAAGATTTACTCCGTTCCCAATATCCTCTAATTTTCCTCCGTTCCGCTGAAGAAACGAGAGCAGTAAATTGCGCGATCGCATCTCATCAATCCCTTACCTATTCCGCCGATATACCCGATGGCGAATTAGCCAGATGGAGCAGCAATAATGGTTTCCAAAAACGTACCGGAGAACCGGGAAAAGCTGTTTGGGAAATCATCTCTTCTCCCCTCCCAACTAAAACCGATCCCATCCAGCACGCTCTCAATTTCTTAGCAGAAATATTAGAAAAACAAGCGATCGAAAATTTTCCCAACCAACATACTTATATCTTACCAGATTGGTCAATCTTTGTCCAGCCCAATTCTCATCTTTTAGCGCGACAATTAAAAGAATTAATCATCGCGATCGACCAAAAAAGACCCCGCCCTAGAATGAGTTTAATTGTCATCGGTTCCGATTGGCAAATCCCCCCTATTCTTCGCAACAGCATTCACATTTTAGACTTACCCCTCCCCAGCGGTGAAGAATTATATCAAAATGTATTTAGAGTCGCCGTTTCCAAATATAATCTCCCCGATGAAGAAGCCAGACGCCTCGCAGAACAAGCGCAAGGAATGCCATTGCAAGCTGCTAGCCAAACTGCTAAATTAATTACTACCAGAAATCTTTGGGAATATCCCAGTCAAGCAGGAGAATTAATCTTAGAAGTGAAGAAACAAGAAATCAGCAAAACAGGAGTTTTGGAATATTTCGACCCGCAAGGACAGGGATTAAATGAAGTAGGTGGATTGCAAAAAATTAAAGATTGGATCGTAACTCGCCAACAATGGTTCGAGCAAGATGTTCACCCACAAATGCGACCGCGTGCTATACTATTAGAAGGATATCCCGGCTGTGGAAAAACTTTCATTGCTAGAGCGATCGCACAACAGTGGCGCGTTCCCCAAATCAACTTTGAAATATCTCGATTGCAGTCAAAATGGGTAGGCGAATCAGAAAGTAATACCTTCCAAGCATTAAGAGCGATCGAAGCTTCTGCACCCAATATCCTATTTATGGATGAAATCGAAAAAGCCTTCGCTGGAATAGGTGGCGATACCAGACAATTCGGCACTTTTCTATCTTGGCTCAACGAACATCAATACCCTATCTTTTTTATCGCTACTTCTAATAATAGAAAAGAACTACCAGCCGAACTATTTCGCGCTGGCAGATTTGACGAAATTTTTATTATTATGCCACCCAATACAGAAGAACGTCGCGAAATTATTGTCAAACGCGCTGCTGCCTACAAACTGCCACCTATACCTGCAAATACACTAACATTTTTAGTAGAAAATAGCAAGGGATTTTCCGGTGCAGAATTGGATAAACTGGTAAAAGAAGCCAAATATTTAGCTGGTTTTGGCAAGCCACCCACAGATAGTCACTGGCGACAAGCTTTAAGAGAAATATCTCCTCAGTATCGCACTCAGAAAATGCAGGAATTATTGCAAAATTATCGCCAACATTTAGAAGAAGGAGGAGGAAAAGCTGCTTCGGTAATAGAAGTAGGTTTCTGGGAAAGTTTGAAGGTTAATAATTGATTGTCCAGCGTTCGTGGGTTAAACCGAGCGCAGCAAGTACCAATGCGGTGTCGAACGCTTGGGTATAATTATAGAATACTTCATTTTTTTCTAGCCGTTATAATCGTGACGGGATTTAAAGGGGCAAACCGAGTCAAAGATCCTACAGACACCGATCGCGATAGCTGCACTTGCAACAACTGGTAATTCCAACCAGTATCGCTCAGCCATTTGAGAGCTATATTCAAATGTTCTATAGTAGCTAAAGCCAACACCAATACGCCATCAGAAATTAGGTGACCCCCGCAGATACCCAAAATCTCAATTAAATTACCGCCGCTACCACCGATAAAAATGCGATCGGGCTGCGCTAAACGATACAAAATATCAGGTGCTTTGCCGTGAATGGAAATGACATTGCTGACCTGAAATCGTCGGCAATTTTCCTCAATCAGTGCTGTGCCAGCAGATGTTTTTTCAACAGCATACACTGAAGAAGTAGGAAATAAGCGAGCAATCTCGATCGATACAGAGCCTGTCCCCGCTCCGACATCCCAAATTGTTTGCCCCGGTTGTAAAGCTAGTTCTGCTAAAATGAGGGTACGAATTTCTCGCTTGGTCATCAAGCCCGGACGATCGCTAAAACTGGCAAAACTAGAATCCGGCAATCCCAGCATCGGTAAGCTTTGTAAATTCAACTCTCCGGCAGTTAATTCCTTTTGACGATGTAAAACCACCACATTCAGCGGTGCAAATGTTTCCTCTAACACATCTGCGATCGGCAAACACCGCACTCGTTCATCCACACCGCCCAAATTTTCGCAGATCCAGAATTGGTATTGGCTGGGTAAATCTAAAGATAGCAAAAGACGAGCGATCGCACTAGGACTGTGAGAATCATCCGTCAGCACCGCTACTTTCTCCACACCTTGCTGCAAAGCTAGGATAAGCTCGTCAAAAGCGCGTCCGTGAACGCTAATGGCGCAAGCATCTTGCCAGGGAACTTTAATGCGGTTGAAAGCTAATTGAATAGAACTGAGATGAGGATGAAAACTGAGCAGTTCTGTCGGCAGTTCCATCAACAGCAGACGCCCCAAACCAAAAAATAACGGGTCTCCTGTAACCAAAACTACAATAACTTCGCCAGTAGAGAGGCGCTGGCGAATTTGACGAATTGTGACCGTGAAATCGCCCAGTAGAATGCGATCGGCGGCATGATGGGAAAAATAACTGAGGTGGCGATCGCTTCCCACCAGCACCGTCGCCCGATCTACAATTTGTCGTACTGTTTCTGTCAGTCCAGCTGCGCCATCTAAGCCAATGCCAACAATATGCACCGTCATTTCAATTTGGAATTTTGGATTTTAGATTTTGGATTTTTTTTGCATTTGATATTTTGTCCGGTATTATCGTTAGTTTGAATTTAACCACAGATGAACACAGATGAACACAGATGAGATCGCTCTCTTTCAATCGGAAATTGAAAATTGAAAATTTTCTATTCCGCTGCTCTCTTGCTCCCAAGCTAGTACGATTAAAGCATTCACGATCGCGGCAGTAACGGTCGAGCCACCCTTACGACCCTCGATCCGAATCTGAGGTACTGGCGTTTGTGCAAGTACCGCTTTTGACTCTACCACAGAGATGAAGCCGACAGGGGCTCCTATGACCAAAGCTGGTTGTATCGATGTCGATCGCAACTCAGTACAAAGAGCCAATAAAGCAGTCGGGGCATTGCCGATCGCAAAAATCGCTGCTGGAAATTCCTGCCAGCATTGCAATAAGCCCGTTTCCGTGCGCGTTTTTCCCGGCAGAGCTTCCTTTGCCTTTTCCACCGCACTAATGAGGGGATTGCCAAAAGTTTGGCCTACCAACCCGGCAACCCCTTGTTTGACCATCCCCACATCTGTAACGATCGGCACGCGACTGCGGATAGCGGCAATTCCCGCTGCAATTGCTTCCGGACTGAAGCGGATCAGATGTTTGAACTCAAAGTCAGCCGAGCTGTGGATTACCCGCCGCACGATCGCATATTCGGCTGGATTAAAGTTATGGGAGCCGATTTCGCGGTCAATTACCGCAAAACTTTGCTCCATAATGGGATGGATCGGCAAACTCATAGGAATTTTAGATTTTGGATTTTAGATTTTGGATTGTAAACTAAAATCTCAAATTTAAAATCTAAAATTCGAGTACTGGCCAGTCAGCTTCGCGGTAGTAGCGCGTCATATCATCGAACTTCCGCAGTTCAGCTCTTTTGACGACAAGTTCTGGGGGATTTTCCAGCCATCGCCGATTGAATTGAGAAAGAGTAGTGCTGAGACGATCGCGGTCTAGATCGGGGGATACCTCGCCAAAATAGGCCAGAGTGACATGGGCTGTAAAATGGTACTGCTGTTCGATTCCCAAAGCGATCAAATCGCGATTTTGATACATCGCTTGGCGGAGTTTGACAATGCGATCGTAAGATGACTCATCTGCCGGCAACAAATAAACTGCCAGCGCTCTGGGCATCAACATCAACCCCAGCAACTGCCATCGAATCGGAATTCCTCCACCCACTACGGGTTGGGAGTGCTGAAAGATTTGTCCGATCGTATGCCGCAACTGCACCTGAAAGTCAGGATTTTCGTTCGCGTCCCGGTAAGCACCGTCCCATATTAAGTCTGCTAAAGTTAAATGAAAGCTTGCGGGCGGCACTGCGACCAACAGACCTGGGTCTAATTCCTGCAAAAGTTGCTCTTGGCAATCCTTTAAGTGTGTATAAAAAGCAATATTTTCCGAATCTTCCTCTGAAGGCGGGGTGATCGTCGTATAACCGGGAAACGAAACAGCCTGGAATCCACCCTCTGGAAGCGGCTTAAACTTTGGCGATTCCTGAATGTATTGTACTTGGGTTCTGTAAGTTTCCGGTAGCATCATCCGTGCCACCCGATTTAAGTAAGTTTGATAATTCTCGTCCAACCTTGATAGCCTCGCGTATTAACTGGGATAGATTTTAGGTAGCTGTCAGAGTTATTGTCAGTTGTCAGTTATCAGTTGTCAGTTGTCAGTTGTTAGTTGTTTTTTTACGACCGCTGACTGATGACAAGACCGATGACCGATGACCGATGACCGATGACCAAGGATCAACGTACTCTTTATGCCAATTTACCTCTACTGGGGTGAGGATGATTTCGCGCTCGAACAAGCTGTTACCAAGTTACGGAAATCTGTACTCGATCCCCAATGGGCTAGTTTTAACTATGACAAAATATCTCCCGAACAACCAGATGCAGCGATCCAGGCTTTAAATCTAGCCATGACGCCGACTTTTGGGGCGGGTCGGCGTTTGGTCTGGTTGGTAGATCCGACTCTGTTCCAGCACTGTTCGGAAGACTTGTTGGCGGAACTGGAGCGCACTTTGCCCGTGATACCGGAATCTTCCGTTCTCTTGATCACAAGCCGCAACAAACCGGATGGCAGACTTAAGTCTACCAAGCTAGTCCAAAAATACGCTGATAGCCGCGAGTTTTCGCCGATTCCGCCTTGGAAGACAGACCAAATCGGACAGCAAGTCAGAGAAGCTGCACAAGAGGTTGGGGTGAAGCTAACCGAAGATGCGATCGAATTGTTGGCGGAGTCTGTTGGTAACGATACGCGGCTACTATTTGGCGAATTGAAAAAATTGCAGATGTTCGGAGCGGGTGTCGAACAACCGCTCAATGCCGATACTATAGCTGGACTGGTGACCGCTAACACCCAAAATAGCTTGAAATTAGTCGCTGCTATTCGTAGTGGCGATGCAGCCAAAGCGTTGGGGTTAGTCGCCGATTTGATTAATCGCAACGAGCCAGCTTTAAGAATTGTGGCGACTGCGATCGGACTATTTCGCACTTGGTTATGGGTGAGACTGATGATGGATGCAGGGGTGCGCGATGAAAAAGCGATCGCCGCCGCCGCAGAAGTCAGCAACCCCAAACGCATTCACTTTCTGCAACAAGAGGTCAGATCTGTTAGCTTGCAAAAACTTTCTGAGACTTTACCCGTACTGTTAGATTTGGAAGTTAGCCTCAAGCAAGGGGCAGAGCCAACGGCGGCCCTGCAAACTGCAGTGGTACAACTCTGTCACATCTGTAAGTAGTCGGTCATCACCCGAATGGTGGAACTTCACAGCCCGAAAATAGTTCAAAACAATTGAAACCATCAGTGCGCTAGTTGTCGAACTCATCCAACCATGACGAACTCCTCTGTTGAAATTTCTCGACTTTACCCGAACCGGATGCTATCCAAATCGATCGTTGTGGCTTTGCTCTCGACGCTGGGTTTGCTCTGCTCAGTAACTCCCGATCTGTCTGCCAGTACCCCGACTCTGATGTTCAGTTCTGCGGCTACAGCGCAAGCGGTAAGCGATGATGAAGTGAGCAGGTTTGCTCGTGCTGGCTTTGCAATTGAAAAAAGGCGTCAAGCTGTCGTTGAAGAAATTAAAGCTAGAACTGGTGGAAACGTTCCCGATATTAACTGCTATCCGCCAGAAAAAGTGGAATCTCTCCCTGCGAATATCCGGGATGAAGTGAAACAGTTCTGCGATTTTTCCCGACAGACTATCCAAGCAAATCAATTTTCCGTTGGGCGCTTCCTTGAGATTCGCGATGGCCAAAATTCCGATCCGACGCTCAAGCAACGCATCGATCGCGAATTGCTGCGACTGCAATCTCGCTAATAGCATATAACTCGTCAAATGTCTACATTTCTAAATCGGAGAAAGCCTTTCGCTTGGCATGAATATTCTTCATGTGCTTCTTGACGGTATTCAGCGTAATATACAGTTTATCTGCAATCTCCTTATAGGAGTAATTAGCTCGATAAAGTAACCAAACCTCGCCTTCGCGAGGCGTTAAATTGTATAGGTAGGCATCGTTAATTACTATCCTCTGGAGGGACTGATGACGATCTTCCAGAGTGACCAACAAGCAAGGACGCTCAATTTGCTCTAACTTCAGCCATCTCACTCGCACACGAAAATCGATCGAGTCTCCCTTGGAGATTTCCGACTCGATCGTCATTTTTCGATCCGGAAATAAATCGCGACTCTCGATCAGGGACTGGCAAACACGCCAAATTTCCTCTGGCACCAAGTTGTGTTTGTCGCTGACTTTGCGAAGTCGATCGCAAATCTTTGTAGCAGTTTGATTTGCGTGTAGCAATTCCCCTTGCTCTGTTAAAATCAAAATACCGTCAATAAACCCTTCCAACACTCCTTTTAAAAAGTAAGAAGTCTCGATATTCTGTAAAAAAGCAATTTTTGACTGTTTTGCTGGAATATTTGGTATTGCTGGGGCAGTTGTCAAAGCTTTCATTGCTAACCTCATCAATTTCCTTGAGACACACAGGACAGATGGTCGTTTGAGAAATGCACCCCAGTGTTACTACTTACCCGTTATTCCTTGATAATGGATTTAGTTAAATTACAAATCACCCGGACTCGTGAATATACTTACCCTATGACACTTTCATATCCGCTCCCAGAGTTACTGCCGATCGCTGGGATTTCGCGCTTGTTTTTGCTTGGGCTGGTAACCAATTTAGCAACTGTCCATCTGGAAAGATGATTTCGCAGTCACCCGATGCAAGGATTTTGGATGAGAGGATTGGCTGGGTAACGATCGCACGGCGCTTGAAATTCAGATCGATTTTTTGATGATTCCCCTGGAACTGGGAGGCTGGAAAGTCCTTTTTTTCGGTCAAATTAGGCAAAAATATAGGGCTTAGAATTGCAAGTCAGCTTCCAACCCCCTATTCTCCATTTGTCGAGATCGCACTTTTGTTCAAGTTTCGGCTTGTTGCTTTTTCTTTTGTTTGTGCAGTCCGAACCCGACGATCGCAACCAAACCTAAAGCTACTGCGGTGGCAGGTTCGGGAACTGTTACCTTATCATCTACACCTGCACCCAGTTTGCTAAGCCCGCTACGAGGGCCATTAACCGTTCCGATGCTTCTCAAATCTACTCCAAACAGCAGCGCCTTTGGGCCCTGATTGGTTACAGGATCGGTTTCGGTCGTAAACTGAGCGATATCTAAAGCGACGTTGGGGTGAGATAGGGTAAATACAGTCGATTGAATATCGTCCTGAACTCGATTGGGTGTGCCAATTTGCACCCCAATATCGAATCTGCCTTCGTACATGATGCTACTACCATTACTGGTAGCGGCAACATCTCCAGGACGTTTAACAACTTCCGTTATGTCCGAACCTATAATAACCACATCTTTGAGCAGCGAGTTATTCAGAATATTGAAGAAAACTCCCCGTATGTCACCGATAAATGGGTTTGGCACAACATCTACTTTAAATTGAACTTTGCCAGCGCCAGCAATTTCGTCATCCAGGGTAATTTTCACCTCGGATGAATCCCCCAAGAAAGGATAAGCATGGAAAGTCATGGAAGCGGCATTGGCGGTCGAGAAGCCGGAAGATGCGATCGTCAGACCGACGGCGGTTAAAAAGGAGGATGCAAGTCCTGACCAAAAAGTTTTTTTCATATTAGTTATAACCTCTCGGATTCAACAGCAAAAGCTTGCCAAAAGCGATAGCGAATCGGTCGTCTCAACCTGACGGAAAAGGCATTTTTAGCCCACGTAAGTAGAATGGCACTGAATTAAGCGAAGCAGAGCCTCCTGTCCCAGCTAAACTTAGTGCCATTCAACTAAAAACTTTGTTAGTCTACGTATAACAGCGTATATATCAGGGAAATTACTGTCTAATGAAAATCCCTAACTTTACCAATTCTTCATTAAAATCACTGAAATATTAAGTTATTGTGTGCGCCACAATTCTAAACTGCGTAATTTTACTTAGATAATTTGTATGGTGAGTTATAAGATTTAATCAGCCCAGAAAATCTACATTTTCGCCACCTGACGAGCGCTCCCTTCCGCTTGCTGCGGAAGAGAGCAGTAGTAGGTATAATTAACCGTTTGGCAGTTGCTGAGGTTGCTTAGGCTCAAGTTGCGGTTGGGAAGTTCTTCTTACCCAAGGGGTAAAGCGACTGGGATGAACGCATTCAGCACCATTGAGTTCGTCTTTAAGGTTTCTGGCAAAGGTCTCAAACATCTCAACCAGAGCTTGACGATCGGTTAAGCAACCTTGGAGTGCAATAAGTTGTTCGAGAGTCCAATTATAAAGTTGGGTATCTCCCTGCTCAACACGCAAATATAACTGAGTTTCAAACTGTCCTAACCGAGCGTAGAAGTTCTCCACCTCAGCTTTGATTGACTGCATATCAATGTAAAATTGCTGTTTTTTGATGTCTGCTAAAATCGTCGTCTTGAGATAGTCTGCGAAGTTTTGGTTAACCTCATTCTTAACCATGCCAGAGACTTCATTGCGGAAATTGAGAATTTTATTATCTAAGTTGACATTGATGCGATTATCCAGATCTTTGACGACATTATTAACCAATAACTGCACCTTGTTATCTGTAGATTGGTTAATGACTGCTTTGATCCGTTGATCGAAATCAGCTTCAATCTGTTTGACTACCAGATTCTTAATGGTTTGGTTTTGATTGGCAATCTTGATGTTAACTACCGCATCAATCCGCTTATCGATGTTGCTTTGGATCTGGTGAATAACTTGAGTGCTAATTTCTTGGCCTTGATTAGCTATTTTGATGTTAACTACATTGTCAATACGTTCCTCAATGTAGTTTTGCATTTGCTGAATCACAAGATTTTTAACATCGTGCGTTTGATCTGCAATTTTCAGGCTGACGACGTTATCAACGCGCTGATCGATGTCAAATTGGATCTGCTGAATTACTTGATTAACGATTTCTTGAGATTTATTGGCAATTTTGACATTAACCACATTATCGATGCGCTGGTCAATGTCAGTTGCGATTTCGTTAACAATTTGAGTGTTAACCTCTTGAGATCGATCGGCAATTCTGACGTTCACGACATTTTCAATACGTTGATCCAGTTCGGCTTGCATTTCTTGAACGACTGAAGCCTTAATCTCTTGAGTTAAATTGTTGATTCTCAGATTAAGTAGAGACTCAACGCGCTCGTTGAGTTCTGTTTGCATCTGTTGAACTACTAAATTCTTTACGTCTTGGGTTTGTTCGGCAATGGTTAGATTAACCTGGTCGCTAACTATTCTGGGAATTCTGCTAATAAACAAGTCATTGAGGTTCTTGTTAAAGTAACCAGACCAAGCTTGGAAATTATCGTTGAAAGTTACCTCAGTTTGTTGGATGAGAGTCTTCATCATAAACTCAAGCCTTGCTACCTGCATGGCAAGTTTCTTAGCTTGGCTTTGATAGCCTTTAAGGATGGATTTTTCCAGGTTGTCCCAGTAAGCTTGTTTATTTTCATCTTTTTCATCGGTTACGCTTACTGAAGTTTCGATCCTGGCTGCCATTTCTTGCCACATTTTCTCCATCTGCTCTTCATCAAAGCTGAAGCTGAAACTCTTGCCAGTGCTGAAGCTGTATCCTCCACTGCTACCGGCGGCACCAGTGTTTACAACAGTGACATTGCTTTCATTGATATTGCTGTCAGTCATTACTGTTACTTCCACTCCTTGAGCTTTGTACTTTTCCTTTACTTCAGTCTCGCTGACTGTGTTAATTTCTAGAACAACTTGCCCTTTGTTCTCTTCTTGGTAGCTATCAAAGAACAACCCTAAAATAGTGGTTTTTTCTTTGACTTCTAGGATGAATTCGTCTTGTAAGCCGTTGAGCGAACACCAAGTTTCGTCAACTTCAATACCTGTAAGCTTAGAAACAAATTTCCCTCCTTTAATCCAGAGTAAAGCCCAAGGCTCTAGGATAAATTTTTGTTCAAAATACCAATACTTAGCATTGCTTTCGCGAATTTTTATCTTATAATTTCCCGGCTCTAATTCCAGGAAGTTGTTATCCGATCGCTTCAATAGCGACAATTTATTTTCATCAAATTCATAACAGTTTTTCTTACTATCAACTGTGATAACTTTAGTATTAAATTTGCCTTTGTTGCTGCTAATTAAAAGGTTGACAGAGCCTTTGTTTTTGCTATTACTTACGTCAAAGAATAAAGCACATATAACAGTCTTTTCTTTGACTTCTAACTGTAAGTTATTTTTATAGCCGTTTAGGATTGTCCACGCAGCGCTTGTTTCAGCGCCTGTGTTTTTGTTGATAAATGTACTACCATCAAGTCCAGATATCCAAAGGAAAACCAAAGGTTCGCCTTCTGTTTTGCTCTGAGCGTAAGTATAACGACCGCTGGCAATTTTTATATCAAAAGTACCTTTTTCCAAAGTAAAAGAACTTGCAACATTTTGTTGCAAACGGGTCATTTCGTTAGGTTCGATAAAGTAGGAATTATTTTTGGTATCAATGGTTAAAAGTTTCATTTTTTCTCCTTTTTTCTCCTTGTATTTTTATATTTTTGGCAATTTTTAGGTAGGAGTGCGGACTACTGAGTAAAACATTGTTGCAGAGGGGGTTTTTTGCTAAGGGCAAGGAAGAGTTACTTTTTTTCGCTGACAAAGAGATTGCCTCAGCACAAGGAACCCGATCCCCTACTTTCTCCCTCTTCTCCCTCATTGTTGTCCAGGCTTTAATTGGTAGCCTTGCTACAAAGTAAAGAATACTATAGCATAGTATTCTTTGTCAAAAGGTAAATCGATTAACCGAGAAGCGGGAATTTGTTAAGGCATACTGCGAAAGTCTGCCCCCTTTCTATAGTATTTTTTGGAAAAGTCAGTTTTTGATTTCGTGCCATGACACAGCTCTCATACCAAATTTACAACTGGAGAAAATCTCTCCTGGGTCTGATATTATCGGTGATGTTGATATTGGCGGCGATCGTACTGGTAGCCGCACCCGCTTTTGCCACAAGTCTGTATGAAATGCCGACGCTCACAGCAGGCTCGAACACTTGGGCGATCGACAAGGCGGAAGTTTTGAGTCGCCTCACTGAAGGTGAGCTTAGCACTTCTCTGGAGGATTTAGCCAAGAAAACCGGGTATGAAGTGCGGATGGTTACGATTCGCCACCTTGATTATGATGTAACCATCGAAAGTTTTACAAATCAGCTGTTTGACAAATGGTTTCCCACTCCAGAGGCGCAAACCAATCAAATTTTGTTGGCGCTCGATGCCGTTACCAACAACACGGCAATTCGCATCGGTGACAAGGTAAAATCCGTCATGTCCGATGAAATTGCCCAAAGTATAGCTTCCGAAACCGTAGGAGTGCCGCTGCGACAAGGCGACAAGTACAATCAAGCTTTGGAGGACGCTACAGTTCGTCTGGTTGCCGTATTGTCCGGTCAACCCGATCCTGGCCCACCGCAGGTAACAGAAAACGTGCGGGCGGAACGCACATTTAAAACCGCAGCAGAAACTGACAAAGGCAGTTCTACTGTCTGGGTGATTGGGTTGTTAATTGCCGCCACAGTCATCCCAATGGCAACTTACTACTGGTATCAGTCGATGGGTTCTTAATCCTGAACGTACTCTTTATCGGTAATTAAAGCAATCTCAGCCCGGACAAATTCTCGCCCCAGATAGGCGGCGTGATCCAGAAGCGTAACTGGAGTGGGCTGAGTTTCCTCAAAAATTTTGACGCAAATTTCCTTTGCGGTTCTGCCCGTATACAAGGTGGTGTTAGTGCGTTCCACCTTCCCCCGTGCGGGAATGACTTTGCCGGTTTCCGGGTCAACGGCTAAACCGCGATCGTCAATGACATTGGTGTAATGCTTGGCACAAATTAGTCCAGCATCCCGATCCAAGTAGATGATGAAATATCCGCCCGGATCGAGCTGGATATCGCGCTTAGAAAGATTGTCATCAATTGCAGCAAGAGATTCAGCAGTTTTATTCATTTGCACTCAAAAATTTGGTCGATGCCTTAAGAATTAATTGTTATTCACTTTCGAGCAGTTAAACCAGTCTATTTCTAGTTTAGAATCCGTTCCAAGAAACTTACTCAAACCTACTCAAAGTAGACTTGAAGTTCCCTTCCTGCTTCGCAGAATCCTTAACGGCAATGCCATCAAGTTGATGTGACTCTCCACAGGCTAACCCCGTCGAACTGACGGTTAAAGGATAATCAATATCCAGTTGCCAGCGTTCTAAATTAACACAAACTAATGTACCAATCATTTGCCCTTTTAGAGATGGTGACATTTTTAGGTAGGACAGTAGGTAAGATTTCACCGCATCTTACCCATCCCAAAATGGGCAATTTAATTTGATTGCCACTGATTTTAATGGAGCCTTCCAAGTAAAAGCTATCTTTGACATTTTTCTTTTTAAATTTTGGCTTGCCTCTTTCAGGCATTTTCAACCATGCCTGAATAGCCTTACTTAGATTTCTCAACGCTTCTTGAGGAGCGCATTTGGAAACTTCGTAATACCAGGGATTAGCTGATTTTACTTCTGCTACCAAACGCTTATGTAAGTCAATTGCACTTGGTAACTTTTCCTTAGAATCTAAAGCTTGCAGGCAAATAGCCAAACCCCAATTCCATGCGTGTCTAGCTGTCCCGGCGTGCTTTGCAACTAAAGTGCGCTGTTTGTTATTTAATTTTAGCTTGCTCTTAAATCCTAACAGCAACTTCCCTCAATTCCTCAACTATCTTCTTAAATTACTCATACAAGCATGGTAGCATCACAATTGAGTAAGTATAGGCGAATTAGTTAAGCTTTATGAAGCAGAAACAAAACCCTGGAGACCGAACACTCTCTCTTTGTGAGTAAAACAGATGGTTACGAGAGTACAAAAATCAGCCAAATTATCACGTTTCTAAGTCCGCGTTAAGCTGAGGCTCGCGGCGGCTAAAAGGTATATCCTGGTTAACGGCGTCGATTTCCTGCTGCTCCATTTCATTGACTTGGCTGATGTAAGAACGGAGAATTTGACTCAGACGAGGATGATAAAAGCGGTGCAAACTGTGGTTGGCGGTGGCAGGAAAGCCACGGCGTTTTTTGTGGCGTCCGCCCGCGCCAGGGTCAAAAGTTTGGATGCCGTGGGCGATCGCCCATTCAATTGGGGTATAGTAGCAAGCATCGAAATGCAGGCAGTCAATTTCTTGGGCAGAACCCCAGTAGCGTCCGAACAGGCGATCGCCTTTGGTGATACAAAAAGACATACCGATCGGATGATGGGGATTTTGCGCTTCGTTATAAGCGGCTATAAATAATACTCGGTGTCGGTATTTGGGATAAAGTTGTTCAAAAAATCGCTTTGTGAGGTACTTGCTTCCCCACCAGCCAAACTTGTCGCAATGGTCGCTGTAAAAATGGTACATCTGGCTGAGTAGCGACTTGGTAACTTCTTCACCAGTGACTGTGTGGAGTTGCAAACCCGCTTCTGTTACAGCTTTGCGTTCCCTTTTGATGTTGCGGCGCTGATTGGCGTTAAAAACGGCCAAATAATCGTCAAAAGTCTTAAAACCTTTGTTTTGCCAAATATAGCTGTGGTGCAGCCAACTGGTGAAACCGTGGCGTTCCATGACGGGTCGCCATTGGGGGTCAACATAGAGAAAATTGCAGCCGGAGATACGGTTGCGATCGCAAAAATGGTCGATCGCCGCTACCATTAATTCCGTTAGCTCATCTTCATCCTCGCCGGGAGCAATTAAAAAGCGATATCCTTCGGCAGGGGTTAACGGCGTCATTCCCAGGAGTTTCGGGTAATACTGCACTCCCAATCGTTGAGCTAAATCTGCCCACTGATGATCGAAGACAAATTCGCCGTAACTGTGACCTTTGACGTAAAGTGGAGCTGCGGCAACCAGTTGTCTATCTCGCCATACCGTCAAATGTTGGGGAAGCCATCCAGTTTGCGCCTTTGCACTGCCAGAAGTTTCCATATTGTTGAGCCATTCCCATTCCAGAAATGGGGTATTCAGCGGCATTGCCAAGGCGTCCCACTCTTGTTGGGGAATTTCGTCGATGCGGTTAATCCAGTTTACGGAATAGCGGGGCTTGAGTTGTTCTACCATTGCGATCGGCCTTTGTCGAGCATTGCAACATTTAACCTAATCCAATTTTTTTATCTTCGCAGGCGATAGTGCAAAAATACTTCCCCCTCAACCCGTTCAACTGCTAAAAGTTGGAGACGAGGAGCCAAATCCTGTGAAAATCCCGCCCCTTCGACTGGTGTCGGTGCAGTTGCTCCTCCTAATATTAACGGGCAAACCGTCAGCCACAATTCATCAATTAAATTTGCCGCCAGCAACGATGCCACCAGTTCGCCGCCACCCAAAACCGCCAATTTTGCCAAACCCAATTCTGCCATTTGCCCAAAAGCTGCCACAAAGTCAATTCCGCCTTCTGGGGTTTCGATAACCAAAATTCGCTCAAATTCCGGGCGTTCCTGCCAAAACTGAGCGCTGCTAGCCCTCGTGAGCAACCAGCGAGGTACTGGCTGACGAAAGAAACGAATTTGCGGGTCAATCTTTCCAGAACGAGAACAAACAATTTGTACTGGTTGTGGCGGTTTGTTTTGCTGTTCTCGTTGTTTGAGTAGCTGGGGATTGGAAACGCTCAGTGTTGTTCCGTAGGCGCGTAGCGTACTGGCACCAAATATTACCGCATCAGCTAGAGCAATTTGTTTTTCTAAATGTGCTTTATCGGCTGGCGAACCAAAGCGTGCGGGTGACGCCTTGGCATCAGTAATTTTGCCATCGGCAGTCATAGCTAGAACAACAGTAGTGTGAGGGCGATCGATCGCAAAAACCACAGACATTTGTCTCGCTGAATCCCCACTGCTATCAATCCTTCTAAAACAACCATAACCACAGGCGTTGATAAATCTAATGAATCGCGCAATTGTTCTGTTAGGTTGCCTTTTTGCAAATGGTATTGAACAAGGCAGTTATTTGGCTAGTGAAGGTATCGAGTGCATTGCTAAATCGGACTTTGCGGAGTGTGGCTATGTCGAGATCGCATCAAATACCCAGCCGCATCGATCGAGTTCCTTATTTGAGTATTAATACTTATGCGCTCGATAAAACCCCACACTTGTCCCACCCTTCCCGACGTTTCCAAGGCCATATCTGGCGGCTTGAAGCAAGCATTCTACGGCAAGCTCATATAATTGTTTATACTCCAAATAGATCGAGTCTGTGTATTCTTCCTGATTTTTGCGGTTCGCATCTAAAGCATCTTGAGTTAGAGACTATCTATGGCTAAGCCAGGTAAATTATCTGTTCCTTCCATTCTGCGAATGCCCATAATGCAGTTTATGGCTAAGCCACGTCAAACTTCTTTTCGCCGCATCCTGCTATTCCGCATTTTGCTGCTGAGCATACCAGTTTTACTGTTGGGGCAGTATGTGATATATAAGAAAGCACGCTCCAGTCTGTTGGAAACCGCTCGTCGAAACTTAACCGAAAGCGCGGTCAGAAAAGGTGAGAGAATTCAGGAGTCAATTCAAGCGCTAGAGGCCAACTTACTTACAGCTAGCGAAACAGTTGTTTTAAAGTCTGGATCGGCTCAGGAAGTGGCAAAATTTTTCACTTTGCTAAAAAAAGAACTGCCGACGAATATAGAGTGCATTCAACTTAGGAACGTGACCACGGGTCAAGTGGTAGCGAGTACCTGTGGAAATAGAGCGATCGCTTCAATTCAAGCTAATTTATGGCCGCAGCAGCAAAGTCAAATGCTGGCAGATCGATCGTTCGTTCGCGTTACCACTCCACTGCGATCGAGAAAATCCCCAACAGATGCCTCTCAGGATACACAAATAAATTCAAATGGGGAAGTGGAATTGGTTTTTACAGCACCTGTTTATGACAGCACGGGGGCACTTAGCAACGCTTTAACTATTCACTCAACTTTGTATCAGCAACAGCTGGATAAGCCGGGTTCTCTTGCTGGCTATACTGTAATAATTGATGAATCCGGAACGATTTTAGAACATCCGGTTGCCAACTTGGTTGGACGTAATGTTGAGCAACTGGAAGATGCGACTCGACTGAAAATTCTCATTAAAAATGCTTTGTCTGGCGAACAGAATTTTCTGCATCTGTTTGCTTTTGAAAAACAAGGGGGCGAATCAGTGGCTGGGTATACGGCTATCCCCAGTCCGTTAAGCAATAACCAAAATAAAAAATGGGTTATTCTGGCAGTTGCCAGTTTGGATAATGCACTTTTTGGACTTGCAGAAATTAATAATGTTCTCTTCAATTTGGTTTTGTGGTTATTGGGGGCTAACCTGATCGCAACCCTGTATGTAGCTCGCGATTTAGCCCGTCCGCTAGAGAAACTGGGAGACTATGCCTTGAATGTGCGGGGCCGAGGGTTCCCGTCCAAGATGCCCCACGACTTCAAAATCAAGGAGTTTAATCAATTAGTGGAAGCTCTTGATAGTATGGTGGAACGACTGACAGCCTGGGCAGAGGAGCTGGAAACGGCCTGGAAAGAAGCGCAAGCAGCTAACCAATTAAAAAGCGAGTTTTTAGCTAATACTTCCCACGAACTGAGAACACCATTAAATGGTATTATTGGCTGTATTCGTTTGGTAAGAGATGGTTACTGCGACGATCGGGAAGAAGAATTGGAGTTTTTGCAGCGGGCAGATGATGCGGCTATTCACCTGCTCAATATTATCAATGACATATTAGATTTGTCAAAGATAGAAGCGGGTACGCTCTCGGTGGTGATGGAGTCGGTAGATTTGCGATCGATCGTCAAAGAAGCGATCGATTTACAAAAAGTTCACATTCAACAAAAAAAACTACAGTTGCTTTGGTCTGAGCCTGCCGATTCGATCGCAATTCAAGCAGATCCAGCCAAGTTGAAACAAGTTTTCTTAAATGTGATCGGTAACGCTATTAAGTTTACCGAAGCAGGCAGCATTACTATTACTATGCGCCAGGAAGCAACCCCAGGTAAAGACGGTAACAATAACAGTTCTTCAGTTGTTGTCAGCGTTAAAGATACGGGAATAGGCATTCCACTAGACGAGCAGAAAAAACTGTTTCGGCCTTTTGTAATGGCTGATGGTACGAGAACTCGCAAGTATGGGGGAACGGGACTTGGACTTGCTATCTCGCGTAAATTAATGGAACTGATGGGGGGTACTATTACTTTACACAGTGGTGGTGTAGACTTGGGTACAACAGTTGAGATCGGGATACCGATAATTAATTCTTCTCGATCGATCGCACCAGCAGATGCAGCCTCAAATTGACATTTTTACTTATTCATATTAACAAAAATGGAGGTGTTTTTAAATAACTATATATAAATCTTAGGAAATTACAATTGGGGATAATAAATGACAAGTCAATTATGGGCAGATATAAACGCTCCATTTCCTACTTTTAACGATAATTTACAGGATTAAATCCAGAGCATTGCTTTCCGCCGCTACGCCAGATTTGAATGCAGCGAGCAAACCCTCATATCGGTTACGAAATCTGCTTAAAGTTGTATTCTGGGAACATATCGGTTGAGCGTGGCACAAAAATCAGCTAAAACCTGGGTTAATCTAGTGCAATACACTCTCATCAAACCGTCAGCTTCCCAGAAGGCGAATTATGCTTTCCTCAGCTCTGCCGCCCAATTTTGCAGGACAGCGCATTCTAGCCACCATCGTCTTCACAGATGTGGTGAACTTTAGTGCGCGGATGGTACTCGACGAAGAGCATACCCTCAATTTAATCGACCGGGACTTCCGGCTGATGAGACAGCTGTGCCGAGAATACGAAGGCCAGGTGATGAAAACCTTGGGTGATGGAATGCTGATGTACTTTGCCAGCGCCGTCCAAGCCGTTACCTGCGCTGTAGAAATTCAGAAAGAACTTCAGAAAGCTGCTTGCAATTTGCATCCAATTGATGTATTGAACCATCGCATTGGCATTCATTTGGGAGATGTATTTTTCCGGGAAGCAGATGTTTTGGGAAATGGAGTTAATATTGCAGCTCGGCTACAAAACGAGGCGGAACCGGGGGGTATTTGTATATCGCAAACTGTTTACGATGTCGTCAAAAATTATATCCAGATGGCGGCCATTTACTGGGGGCCGAGAAAGTTAAAGGGAATTAATGATGCGATACCACTTTACCAAATTCGCACGACGGCGAATATCAGAGTTTTGCTTTCGCACTGCGAACAAGAACCGGAACTTAGCCTCGCTATGCAGATTTATGGGGAATTAAAAGCGGCTGGACACGAAATATTTCTGGCTGGAGAGACGCTTAGCTTGCTAGAAGAAACAGGCAGACATTCTCGCTATAATTTAAAGCAGGGTGATTGTTGGCTACTGTTACATTTAGAAGAAGAATTAAGGCGAAGCGATTATTTATTGCTGCTCCTATCCGAGAAATCTGCAACGAGCGAGTTGATTGCAGAAAAAGTACGTCGAGCTAGAGAATTACGCAATTATCGTCCCGACAACAAACCAGCTATTCTGCCAATTCGGGTAGGTTGTTCTGTTAATTGGATGCCCAGTTACGATTTATATTCTTACCTACAACCATTTCATCAGCAAGATTGGCGATCGCCTGACGATACTCCTATTGTTTTGCAAGAAGTTTTAAGCTTTTTATCGGAAGGAAAACCAACAGAGATTGATGTTTTTACAGAGCAATTACCTCCACCAAACTGGCCAGATTTATCGGCACTTGAAAACTCTCAATTACCGCCTGTACCCGTAGCTGCTCCGGAATTACCAGAAGGTTCCGTAGCTCTCGATTCTGCTTTTTATGTAGAGCGTCCTCCCATCGAAGATCGCTGTTACGAAACAATTTTGCAGCCGGGAGCGTTAATCCGAATTAAAGCTCCCAGACAAATGGGTAAAACATCGTTAATGGCGAGAATTCTAAATAACAGCGCTCAAAAAGGCTACCGAGTAGTTTCTTTGAGCTTTCAACTTGCAGATAATGCCATTTTTGAAGATTTGGCTAAATTTTTGCGGTGGTTTTGCTTAAATGTGGGTCGGGGTTTGCAGTTGCCGAATAAGTTGGCTGAATACTGGGATGAGGAATTTGGTAGCAAGATTAGTTGCAAAGATTACTTTGAAAATTATCTGTTAACCAACCTTACCAGTCCGCTTGTATTGGGATTGGATGAAGTAGATCGCATTTTTCAATATCCGCAAATTGCCGACGAGTTTTTTAGCTTGTTGCGTGCTTGGCACGAGGAGGCAAAGTTTCGCGAAATTTGGAAAAATTTTCGCATGGTGGTTGTACATTCCACAGAAGTTTATATTCCGTTGAATGTGAATCAATCGCCATTTAATGTGGGGTTGCCGATCGAATTGCCGGAGTTTAATCGACCGCAGGTATACGAACTGGTGCAGCGCCACGGATTGAATTGGAATTTTAGTCAAGTGGAACAATTGATGGCAATGGTAGGAGGACATCCTTATTTAGTGCGACTGGCTCTTTATCACTTGGCGCGTCACGATATGACGCTATCGCAACTTTTAGAAACTGCTGCTACGGAAGCGGGACTTTATGGCGATCACTTGCGGCGGCATTTGTGGATTTTGGGACAGCATCCGGAATTGGCGGCGGCGATGAAGGAAATGGTGGTGAAAGATGGGCCGATGCAATTAGAATCAATGCAGGCGTTTAAGTTACACGGTTTGGGACTGGTGCATCTGCAAGGAAATGAGTCTACTCCCAGGTGTAATTTGTATCGGCAGTATTTTCGCGATCGCCTCAGCTAATTTTAGATTTTAGATTTCACATTTTACCTTGAAATGGAGAATCAAAAATTGGAAAACGCGGCATATCAATATCAAGTCGGTGGCAGTTTGCCAATTAACGCTCCCAGCTATGTGTTGCGACAGGCTGACTCCGATCTTTATGAGGGTGTAAAAGCTGGAGAATTCTGTTACGTTCTCAATTCTCGACAGATGGGGAAGTCTTCCCTAAGAGTGCAAATAATGCAAAAGCTGATTCGGGAGGGTGTTGCCTGTGCAGCTATTGATTTAACAGCGATCGGCAGTCAAGATGTTCCTCAAAATCAGTGGTATGCAGGCATTACTTACACCTTAGCCAGCAATTTAAATTTATTGGGGAAAGTTAATATCAGGAGTTGGTGGCGAGAGCGGGATTTTCTCGCTCCAGTGCAGAGATTGGGTGAGTTTATTGAAGAGGTATTGCTTAAAGAAATTAACCAAAATATTGCTGTTTTTGTGGATGAAATCGATAGCGTTCTCGGTTTGAATTTTCCCACAGACGATTTTTTTGCATTTATTCGCTCTTGTTACAACAAACGCGCCGACGAGCCGCAATATCAACGGCTTACTTTTGTGTTGCTGGGAGTGGCGACTCCTTCGGATTTGATTCAAGACAAAAATCGCACGCCTTTTAATATCGGACGAGCGATCGAATTGCGCGGGTTTGAATTGCACGAAGTTTGGCCTTTGGCGCAGGGATTGGTAGGAAAAGTGAGCAATCCTTTGCTAGTTCTTAAAGAGGTATTAGCTTGGACAGGCGGACAGCCTTTTCTGACGCAAAAGCTTTGTCAAATTATTTTGAATTCGGAGCGGAGAGCGGCAGATGTAGATGAGGTAGAATGGGTAGAAAATTTGGTGCGATCGCGTGTAATCGAAAATTGGGAAATCCAAGATGAACCCGAACATTTAAAAACAATACGCGATCGCGTTTTAAAGAATAAACAAAATACAGGGCGGCTGCTAAGACTTTATCAGCAAATATTGCAACAAAAAAAACAGTTAGCAGAAGAAACTCCCCAAGAAATGCAGCTGCGGCTTTTTGGTTTAGTTGTCAAACAGGATGGCAATTTAAGAGTTTATAATCCCATCTACGCTTCTGTATTCAATTCTCATTGGGTAGAACAAATGTTAGCTTCCCTGCGACCTTATGCAGAAGCGCTTGCCTCTTGGTTAGCTTCCGATGGCAAAGATGAATATTATTTGTTGCGCGGACAAGCTTTACAAGAAGGGCTGAGATGGGCAGCCGATAGCCTGGGAAATCAAGACTATCAATTTTTAATGGCCAGTCAGGAACTGGAAAAAAGAGAACTTCAAAGGGCATTAAAGTCGGCGTTAGAATCGGCTCAAAAAGCTTTAAAAATCAAAAAACAAGCGAAGGAAGATTTGGCATCATCTGGTGTAATAGCCACAAACGGCAGTACTTTTTCTGCATTTCTAAGTCCGTTAAATAAAGAAAGATTTCAACAAGTAATCGCCGATGTAGAAGATAAATTAAAAATAGTCAAACAAACCCTGTTAATGTTGATGGAATCTCAGGGTTTTGATAGAGTACTTAACGAAATGTTGCAGGCGATCGCTTTGAAAACAAGAGAGCTTTTGAGGGCCGATAGTACAGGAATTTATTTATTCGATCGAGAAAAGAATGAATTATGGTCAATTGTGGCTAACGAAGAGGAAAGCGGTACTCTAGAAATTCGCTTGCCAGCAGATATAGGAATCGCAGGAGAAGTTGCTACTTTGAAAAAAGCGGTCAATATTCCTTATGATTTTTATGACGATCCCCGCTCTTTATTTGGCAAAAATGCCGACAGAGAAAGCAATTATCGCACATACACTATGCTAGCGCTACCGCTATTAAATGAGCAAGGAGATTTAGTTGCAATTGTGCAATTGGTTAATAAATTAAAAGAGCAAAATCATACAGAAAATCCTTTAGAAGAGCGCATCGATTTAGCAGGTTTTACGCGAGAAGATGAAGAACTTTTTGCTGAGTTCGCACCTTCCATACGGCTGATTTTAGAAGCTTCCCAGTCATTTTATATAGCCGCTCAAAAACAGCGGGCAGGGGATGCACTAATCAAAGCAACGCAAGCACTCAGTCAAAGCAGTTTGGACTTAGAAGAAACGCTCAAGCGCGTTATGAACGAAGCTAAAAGATTGATGAATGCAGACCGGAGTACGCTATGGTTGATAGATGAAGAACGCGATCGCTTGTGGACAAAAATTCCTATCGGTGGCGAATTAAAAGAAATTTCCATTTCCAAAACAGCAGGCTTTCCTGGTAGAGTTGTGGAATCGGGTGAGCCGCTGGTGATTCCGTTTGACATTTATGACTCTCCCCTTTCCGATACTAGCAAACAAATCGATCGCAAAAGCGGTTATCGCACTTGTAGCTTACTTTGTATGCCCGTTTTTAACACGGACGGTCAGTTGATCGGCGTAACTCAGTTAATCAATAAACGCCGACAAGGTGATTTCCCAGACTACAATCCTGAAGATTGGCCTAAAGCACCTGAATGCTGGAAGGCAAGTTTTTCTCGCACAGATCTAGAATTCATGCAGGCATTTAATGTGCAAGCGGGAGTAGTGTTGCAAAATGCCCAATTGTTTGCCACTGTTAAACAACAGGAACAAATTCAAAGAGATATTTTGCGTAGCTTGAACAATGGCATCATTTCTACCGATAAAGCTGGTAATATTATCGCTGCTAATAAAAGTGCGAAGCGGCTTTTGGGCTTGCACAGCGAAGACAAATTGGAAGGACGATCGGTTGTCGATTTAATCCAGATAGAAGAAGGTAATTTTACGAAATGGTTCCAGATAGCATTGGCACCAAAAGAAGAAAAAGAACGCCAGCAATACTACCCCGATAAAACCTTAATTGCGGCGGGAGGTGAAGAACATAGCGTTAACTTATCGATTAATTCGATCACCGATGCCAGCGATGAAACTAAGGTTTACGGTGTTTTGGTACTCATAGAAGATATCAGCGATGAGAAGCGGCTCAAGAGTACTATGTATCGCTACATGACTCAGGAATTGGCAGAAGAATTACTGAAAGCTGGTGATGCGAAATTGGGGGGCGATCGCAAAGAAGTTTCGATCCTTTTTTCCAATATTCTCAGCTACACTAGCTTAGCTGAAAGGATGGAAGCAGAAAAGGTAGTCTGCTTGCTCAACGAATATTTTGAGACAATGGTAGATGCCATTTACGATTATAAAGGTACGCTAGATAAATATATCGGCGATATGATTATGGCGGTTTTTGGTGCGCCCCTACCTTTGCCAGATCACGCTTGGATGGCTGTACAAACGGCAGTGGATATGCGTCGTCGCTTAAAGGAATTCAATGCACGTCGCGTACAAATGAATCAGTCAAAAATTAAGATCGGTATTGGCATTAATTCCGACAATGCGATTAGCGGTAATATTGGTTCCAGCAAACGAATTGAGTTTACAGTAATTGGCGATGGTGTGAATTTGGCTTCTCGCCTGCAAGGTGTTAGCAAACAGTATGGATGCGATATTGTGTTGAGCGAAAATACTTACCGATACTGTGCCGATCGCATTTGGTTTAGGGAACTGGATTACGTTCGCGTGCAGGGTAAAACTCAACCAGTGGCGATATACGAACTGGTGGGATTGCGCGACGATTCAATTTCCGAGGAAAAGCAGAGATTAATCGATATTTACCGCCGAGGACGCGAGTATTATCTGCAAAAGAAATTTAGAAAAGCGATCGATGAATTTGGCATAATTCTGGAAGATATGAATATCCCCGACAAAGCAGCTTCCTTATATCTAAAACGCTGTCAATATTGGCTGGACAACCCGGAAGTTGTCGAGACAGAATGGGATGATGGCGTTTGGACTCTCACGGAAAAATAAGGGATTAGGGGTTAGGGGTTAGGGGCTAGGGACTAGGGGCTAGGGGAAGAGGGGGAGAGTGGGGGAGTGGGAGAATAAATCTCTTCCCTATTTCCTTTTCCCTTTCCCCTCTTCCCTTTCCCCTCTTCCCTAACCCCTAACCCCTTTCTTTTGACTTTTGATTCCCACTTTCCCGTTTATTCTAAAAAAGGGGAAGTAGTTTGACTGCGATCGATTCCGGGCGGTTTTATACGCTCCCAGAGTACGCGATAAAGCTGGAGTGGTCGGTCTTTTCCTTTTACCGAGACGGGTGGTAATTTTTCCATAGGTAAAGTGCGATCGCTCAACTTGTTCAAAGTAGTTTGGGAAATCAAAATTTCAGCTGCGTTAGCTGCACTACAGATGCGGCTGGTAACATTTGTGGTGTCGCCAATTGTCGCATATTGAATTAAGCGAGGCGAGCCAATATTTCCCGCCGCAACTTTCCCGGTATTCAGTCCGATGTGAATTTGAATTTCTAAATTGCGCTGCTTTATCCACTGCACATTTAAGCGAGAAACTGCCCATTGCATAGCTATTGCTGCTCGTAAAGCGCGATCGGCATCGTCGGGTTGTTGGTAAGGAGCGCCCCAAACTGCTAAAAGAGCATCGCCAATATATTTTTCTAATGTTCCCTCATATTCAAAAACAATATCTTCTACCATTACCTTAAAATATTCGTTGAGCATTTCAATTACTTGGCGCGGCGACATTCTAGAGGACATTTCTGTAAAACCGGTGATGTCGCAAAAAAGCGCTGTCACTTCGGTATCAACTATCTCTAAGTTGCCTTCTTCTTTGAGCTTTTTACTCACAGCTATAGGAAAGAAACTCTCCAGTTTAGCTCGCATTACCGCTTCTGCTTGCATCTTTTTGTAGAGTTGGGCGTTTTCGATCGCGATCGCAGCTTGGTTGACAAGTGCAGTCAGAAACTCCAAATCTTCCTGAGAATAAACATTCGTCATGGAAAGATTGTCAGCGTACAACACGCCAATTACTTTCTCTCTCGGTTTCATCGGGACGCACATAGAAGCGTGGATTGATTGCATGACAATTGATTCCGAACCGTGGAAACGATTGTCAGTGCGAGCATCGGCAGTTAAGATAGCATCGCCATTTTTGCAAACGAAATGGGCAATTTTTTTGCTGTAAAAATGGTCGTCTTTCGGGATGCCGGCGCGGCGCTTGGCTGCTTTTTGTTCCAACTGTCCTGTTTCTTCATTAACTAAGAGGATAATCGCTCTATCTACCCGCACGATCTTAAACAAGAGGTCGAGAATTTTTTCTAAAAGTATGTCAGTCTCCTCTGGAGAAGAAAGCTGCTTGCTCACTTCCAGCAAAATTTTTAATTTATCTACTGCCCGCTGTTCGGCATTTTTTTGTCGTAACATCAAGACCGAACCCGGATTTTCCACACCGCTTTGGTTCAATAAATCCTGGATTGCTACTTGGTTGTCATTTGGGGATAATCTTTTGACGATCGACAAACCCAAATTGTCATCATCTCCAGACGCAGCCTCGCCAACATCAAAGTAACTTACAAATTTAAAAATTACATGGCCACAATGGATTAAATCTTCATCTTTGAGTTCGTAGCGCTCGATTTTAGTGCCGTTAATAAAAGTATTGTTGCGACTGTTTAAATCCTCGATAATAACGGTATCATCAGTGACCGTAATCTTGGCATGGTGACGGGATAAACTTGGATCGGTCACAACTATATTGTTGTCCTTTTCTCGTCCAATGGTATTTTGACCGAACTTTAATTCATACATTTCCTGAGTCACTGAGTCTGGATCTTTGATTAAGTACGGCACGATTCACCCTCTTTGACGCTTCTTAATTTAATTATTTAATCAGAGTTTATTTGTGAGCAAATAGGTAACCATTTGTCCTTTGCCTTTGACAGAAATACTTCCCCTTTTTTTAAACACATACTTATCTTTTAAAAGTATGTAAGTTGCTTCAGTTACTTGAATGCTTCCCGGTATACCTGATGATTCCATCCGGGAGGCAACGTTAACTGCATCGCCCCACAAATCGTAGATAAACTTTTTCATGCCAATTACTCCAGCTATCACTTGTCCCGTGTTGATGCCGATGCGGATTTGAAACTGCTCGCCTTTTTCAATTTGAAAGCGATTAATTGCCGCTTGCATATCCAGCGCCATTTCCGCGATCGCTTCTGCGTGGTCGTTCCTTTCGATCGGCAAACCACCCACTACCATGTAGGCATCTCCAATAGTTTTAATTTTTTCTAAACCGTGTTTTTCGGCAAGTTCGTCAAAAGTAGAAAAAATTTCATTAAGTAAATTGACTAATTGGATGGGAGGCATTCTCGCCGAAAGGGGAGTAAAACCAACAATATCGGCAAACAAAATTGTGACTTCGTTGAAATGTTCGGCGATGGGACGCTGTTCTCGTTTCAACTTTTCGGCGATCGCTTCCGGTAAAATATTCAACAATAATTCTTCAGACTTTTGCTGTTCTAGGCGCAAAGCTTCTTCTGCTCGTTTGCGATCGCGAGCTTCTATTGCCAAAGCAACTAAATCGGCAATAGAGCGGGCAAAAATTTCCTCTTCCGGCGTCCAATGATGGACTTTTCCCACTTGTTCCAAACATACTATACCCAGAGTTTTTCTACTCTGGCTAATCGAAACATCCAACAAAGATTGAACGCCGAAGGGAATCAGGTAAGATTCTACCAATTCCTGGAGTCTCGGATCGGTTAGAGCATCAACGCTAACGACGGAACCGGAGGATTGTAAAGCTTTGAAATAAATGGGATAATCTTCGATAGTAATTTCCGATCCTTCGGAGTAGCGATTGCGATCGGCTTCAAACAGATTCACGCATTGAATTTTAGTTCCTGTTTCGTCATACAACCATACGCTCACCATTCCGATGCCCAACATTTTGGCACTTGCTTTGGTAATTGCTTTTAGCGCTGCTGATAGGTTCCCCTGTGCGATCGCTTTATTTTTTGTCAGTTTCACTAATACTTTGTTGTGTTTTCGCAATTGTCTTTCGCTCTCTCGCAAAGCATCTTCCGCAAGTTTGCGTCTGGTAATATCGGTAAGAATTCCTTCATAGTGGCATAACTTCCCTTGCTCGTCGCAAACCGCATGGGCATTTTCAGAAATCCAGATAATGCTGCCATCTTTACGATAAATTTGAGATTCAAAATTAGATATAGCGCCATTCTGTGCCAGCATTTCGACAAAAACTTCCCGACGATTTGGGTCTACATAAACTTCTTTTCCTAAATTAGCGATACTGTCGGTTAATTCCTCTGGTGAGTCGTAGCCATAAATTCGCGCTAAGGCTAAATTCGCACTCAAAAAGCGTCCATCGGGGGCTGTTTGGAAAATGCCTTCCGTGGCGTTCTCAAAAATACTGCGATATTTCTCCTCCGCTTCTCGGAGAGCTTCTTCTGCTCGCTTGCGATCGGTGATGTCCCGGACAAGAATTAAAACTTGATTCTCATCGAGCGGGACAACGCGGACTTCTTCATCTAATTTTTCGTCATTAACCTCTATTTGCTGTTCGTAAATTCGCACTTCTCCCGTTGACAGAGCTTCGTGAATATAAAACATCCTCCGCCTGTATAATTCTGGGGGAAATCCTTCCGATAAATGTTGGCCGATCGGATTAATATTGAGCGACGACATTTGGGAGAATTTCGGTTGAATAAAGTCTAAATAATAGCCATTGCGATCGATCCGCATCATGATATCCGGAATCGCCAAAAGAATAGCTTGTTTCTGCGCTTCGCTCTCCCGCAGTGCTTGTTCCGATCGCTTGCGTTCCGTAATGTCAAAAATCACTCCATCCAGCCAGAGCAGTTGCCCGTTGCTATCGAAAATTCCCTGACCTTTCTCGTAAATCCAGCGAATGCTGCCATCGGCATGAATTATCCTGTATTCCAGAATATAAGGAAGTCTTGCCGTTAGTGCCCGCTCGACATTTATCTGCACCATCTCTGCATCTTCAGGATGAATAATACTTGCAAATGTTCGCACTTGATTGTGAATAAATTCACTGGCAGGATAACCAGAAATTTCCTCGATTACATTGCTGATGAACTCCATTGTCCAATCATAGTCCCACTTACCCCGATAGATGGCTCCGCCGATATTAGAAACCAAACTTCTAAATCGCTGCTCGCTCTCCCGCAGTGCTTCCATAGCCAGTTTGCGTTCGGTGATATCTTCAGAAATGCAAAGCAGGTGCGTAACTTCAGAGCGCTCGTTAATAACAGGAACTTTTAGAGTTCGCAACCATTTTGTTTGACCGGATTTTGTATCGATGGCTTCGGAGGGAATATCAACTAACTTGCCCGTCTTGACCACCTCTAAGTCTTTTTCTAGGAAGAAATCTGCTTGCTCTTGGGGATATAAGTCGCGGACGTTGCGCCCTAATGCTTCTTCTTTGGAATTGCCAAACATCTTTTCGCTAGCTTTGTTCCACAGCACAAAACGAAAGTCATCCGCAACATCTTTGGCAAATACTGCTAAAGGGATGTGTTGGACGATCGTATCTAGGAACCGCTGCTGTTGCGACACTTCTTCTTCTAACCGCTTGCGTTCGCACGCTTCCAAAGCTAAAGACGCTAAATCTGCAAGGGAAGCTGCAAAATTTTGCTCTTCCGGTGTCCAATGACGATAGAGGCGGGATGACCCCGCCTCCATTCCTATGTGTTCCAGACACAAAACTCCCACTGTTTGTCCCCCCAGTCGAATGGGGGTATCCAGCATAGAAGTGATACCTAATGGAGTTAGGTAGGAATCTGTAAATTCTTTCGTGCGCGGATCGTTGCGAGCATCTTCAGCTGCGATCGTCCAATCTTCTGCCAAAGCTTTGAAATAGCCAGGATAGCTTGATTCAGTTAATTCCAATCCCTGTGAATGTTGGTTGACAGTCAGCTCGAATAAATCTAGGCATCGGATCGCTTTTTTTGTCTCGTTATACAGCCAAACACTGGCTCGTTCGATTTCCAGTGTACGAGCAGCCGCTTCGGTAATTTCTGTGAGGGCAGTTTTCAAGTCGCCTCGGTAGAGGGCGTTATTTCTTGATAGTTTTACCAGCACGGCGTTCTGATGGCGCAATCTTATTTCACTTTCCCGCAGGGCTGTTTCCGCTGAAATGCGATCGCTAATTTCTTGTTGCAGCCGCCCATTTTGTTCTTGCAGTTGCTTTTGCAGTTTCCGCAGCGTCAGGTGATTCTCCACGCGAGCTAAAACTTCCGCACTCTGAAACGGTTTGGTGATATAATCTATTCCACCTACTGCAAAAGCTTTTACTTTATCCAAAACATCGTCTAGGGCGCTGATAAAAATGATCGGCACATCGCGAGTTGGCTCGTTTGCTTTCAGATATTCGCAAACTTCATAGCCATTCATTTCTGGCATATTAATATCGAGTAATATCAAATTGGGCAGAGATGCCCGACAGGCAGTTAGCGCCATTTGGCCGTTCAGCGCTTTGCGTACTTCATACCCCCGCTCGCTTAGTATAGTCGCCAAAAGGCGCAGGTTATCCGGTTTGTCGTCAACAATAAGAATATTTCCTTTGCTGTTAGGGAGAAGCTCTTTCACCCCATCAATTTTATTTGTTAATAGTTGGTTGTTATTCATTTTCTTGACTGCTCAATTAAATCTATAACTTTATCAAAACGAAACTCATCTGCCCATTCTTTCAAGGTGTTGACCAGGGGGGGAATGCTGGTGGGAATTTGCTCGATTAGCTCAAAAATCAGACTATCGCTGCATTGGGCAGCGGCGTCGTATAGCTGCTCTACCCACTCGGCAGGCATTTGGGACAAGTAGGTATCGAGGGGGAGATTTGAGTTACCGCCCGGATCTGGAGAAGCCATACCCCTCAAAAGTGCTTCTTTTTTTGGTTGAACTTCCGACTCGATCGCGATCGGCTCCTCGTAGATGTATCGCACCCCTAAATAACGAGCCATTTTTTCTAAGATTAGCTCGACCGAGAAGGGCTTGCTGACGAAATCATCGCAGCCTGCCGACAAAATAGCAATGCGGTCTTCCTCAAAGGCGCTGGCAGTCAGAGCGACGATCGCAGTTGCTTTACCGAGAGGATGCTCTTTGATGCGTTTGGTGGCTTCGTACCCATCCATCACCGGCATTTGTATATCCATGAAAATTACCTGCGGTTGCCAGTTCTTCCACTGGACAATAGCTTCCTTACCGTTGGCAGCAGAATACACCTCAAAGCCAATGGCTGTAAGTAATTTAACCAACAGGAGGCGGCTGACTTTGACATCTTCAACCACCAAGATGCGATACTTCGGTTGATTGGGTGCTAGGCCAATTATCTTGCGAGTTTCTCGTGCAGCGGGAACTTTGAGATTGTCAACTACAGAAACGGGAATATCAAATTTAAAAGTTGTTCCTCTAGCCAGAGTACTGCTCACGGCAATCTCCCCTCCCATCAGCTGTACAAATTGTCGGCTAATGGGTAAACCCAATCCAGTTCCTTGCTCGGATTTTCGACCGCTTTCCGTTTGTCCGAAAGGTGCAAATAGGAGCGTCATTTCTTCAGGGGCAATACCTGGGCCGGTGTCTTCTACTTCAAATAACAGTCGAGAATTGTTCGTCGTCGCTCTCGATAAACCATCCACTTTCACGCGCAGGATGACACTACCTTTTTCTGTAAATTTGATCGCATTTCCCAGTAAATTAATTAAGACTTGGCGTAACTTGTTATCGTCCGTTTTGACGTATTTGGGAACCTCTGGAGCGAGTTGGAAGATTAACGCTAAACCTTTAGATTTAGCTTTGAGTTGGAACATCTCTTCGAGATTGGTTAGCAAGCGACACAGGTCAAAGCTATTTTCATTCAGCGTTACCCTGCCCGATTCGATTTTGGACATTTCTAAAATGTCGTTGATTAATGCTAGCAAATGCTCGCCACTGCGATTGATAATTCCCAATTGTTGCTTCTGCTCAGCCGATAGGGAGGCATCGCGGTTCATTACTTGAGTAAACCCCAAGATGGCGTTTAGTGGCGTTCTCAGTTCGTGGCTCATCTTGGACAAGAATTGACTTTTGGCACGGTTGGCCGCATCTGCGGCATATACAGATTCTTGGAGTGCTTTTTCTGCTTTTTTTCGTTCCAATTCGGCTGCGGCTCTGGCAGCGAAAATTTTCAAAATTAGCTCTCTTGTTTGGTCATCTGCCATCGGATTGATATCCATGACTGCCAAGTGGCCTAATACATTTCCGCTGGAGTTAACTAGAGGCATTCCTGCATAACTTTGTATGCCCAGTCTAGAGAGTAATTCATTGTTAGGGAAAGTGTCGGTTAATTTATTAGAATAAAAGCAAATATTCGCTTTTAAAATTGTTTCGCCGCAGGGAGTATTACCGATTTCAAACTCGATGTTTTCGTTGAAATCAAAGCCAGTCCAAAACGCCAGTGTACGCACTTTCGTTTTTTCTCGATCGGCCCACTCCGTTACCAAGGCATAACGAACTTGCAGTACTTCAGCCAGATATCGGACGCAGGAACGCATAAAGCTATCGCCTGTTGTTGAGGCTGTCCCTTCGACTATTAATTGTAATGCTTCTTCTCTATGCTTGCGATCGGTTATATCTCGCGCTACTACAATTACCGCCTCTGGAGAAAGAGGTGAAATATTTGCTCCCAGCCAAACTTCTCGCTCCTGAATTGTCACGTTGTATTCAACATAGACCGTCTGCTGAGTTAAGAGAGCTTGTTGAATACCGCTAAAAATCAGGTCAGCTTGCTGTTTTGGCAGAACATCGTGCAGCGTCTTGCCAATCATATCAGTCGGCGATTTGTACAAGTTTTCCGTATGTGTGGGGGCAATTTTAAGGCAGCGTCCTTCGGCATCTCTGACCAGCACAACATCGGTCATCGCCGCGAATATGGCACGCAGTTCCACCTCAGATGCTTGCAGTGCCGTCTCTACTTGTTGGCGTTCCCTAATCTCTTGTTCTAGTTGCAGATTTTTTTGTTCTAATTCTCCTGTGCGGATTCTTACTAACTCTTCTAACTTCTGATTGTAAACTTCCAATTTTGCATTTTGTTCTGCTAATATCTTCTCTTGAAAATAACTGCGTATGGCTTCTTTCACCGTCAGTTTTAAATCTTCCGATTCCCAAGGTTTGCTGATGTAACGATATAATTTAGCATGATTTATTGCATTGGCCACCGCTTCAATATCTGCTTGCCCTGTCAGCATTATTTTAATGGTTTTGGGCGAAATGGCATGGACGCGCTTTAATAATTCATCCCCTTTGATATCGGGCATTATATAATCAGAAATTATCAAAGCAATTTCATATTCATCTTCTTGCAACTCTCTTAATAATTCGAGAGCGTCTTCACCGCCTTCCGCAGTTTCTATAATATAGATATCGCCAACGGCTTTTTTTAATTCTATTTTCAAACTATCAAGTATTGTCTGTTCGTCATCAACACATATAATTACCGGATTTTTCATATTTTTTTCAAGCCATCCTTTATGGTTTCAATAACTTCTTTTCCCAGTCAGGGTTTGGACAAATAAGAATGTAAATTTGCTTCACGTTTAGCACGGTCAATTGCGGCTCGATCGGCGCTTTCAGCTATTTCATAAATAAAAGCATCTTTAAACTTGTTTCTGAGTTGAATTTTTAAACTATTTAAAACAACGCTTTCATCATCAGCGCATAAGATTACTGGTTTAGGCATAAATGGATTACTCCTTATTTAGTTAATTGGTAATAACACTGTAAATCTAGTTTTCCCCTGCCCCGAATCTACCCAAATTTTACCCTCGTGTTTATCAATAATTTTCCTCACAATATTCAATCCCAAACCGCTGCCTTCGCCGGGTGGTTTTGTAGTAAAAAATGGGTCAAATATTCGTGGCATAATCTCCGGTGGTATACCCGTACCGCTATCGGTTATGCTTATATTTAAACAACTATCTTGTTGAGTCACATTAATGGTTAATATTCCATTATTGTGCATTGCTTGTAAAGCATTGTGAATCAAATTTGTCCAGACTTGATTGAGTTCGTCGGGATAGCACAAAACAGTCGGCAAAGAGGCATCGTAGTTTCTCACTACTTCCACACCATGCTTGAGTTGGTTGTGATAAAGGGTTAACACAGTTTCAATCCCATCTGTGATATTTGTCCGTAACTTTTGTCCGGAATGGTCATAACGAGCGTAGCTTTTTAAGGCAAACACTATTTTGGCGGCACGGTTTGTTGCTGTGGTAATGGTTTGGGTGCTTTTTTGGACGCTGGCAAGTTGATAGGCGGTGTTTAATACTTTTTCGCTTTCCGGGTCTTTCAGCAACGGCAAAAATGGTTCGAGATTTTCGTAAATGCCCAGGTCTACTAAAGTATCGGCAACGGTATCGGCATTGACAACGTTATAAGAATTTAGTTTACTCACTAAAGCGCGTTTGAAGGAGCGTCTTTCTTTGCTAGACAAGGCAGTTGTTTGTTGGGTTAAATTTTGCAGCAAGGCGAAGAAGTCTCGCTGACGTTCTGGAGAAAGTTGTTGAAAAAATTCTGGTAACTTTTGGAGTGATGAATTCATGAATTCGGCAATATTTTCAACGGACGATCGAATTGCCCCCAGCGGCGTATTAACTTCATGGGCAACGCCAGCAACCAGTTGTCCTAAAGCTGCCATTTTTTCGGATTGGATGAGTTCTTCTTGGGTAGCTTTGAGGTTTTCCAGCGCTTGCGAAAGTTCCTGAGTGCGTTCGGCAACTTGAATTTCTAAAGTACGATTGTATTCTGCTAACAACTTTTCCGCTTGCTTGACTTCTCCGTAAAGTTTGGCATTGGCAATCGCGATCGCCGCTTGTCCGGATAACAGTTGCAAAACTTCCAAACTGTTAGGAGTAAAAGCTGCTGTGGTCAGATTATTTTCCAGATACACAATGCCCCAAAGCTTACCTTGATTCATTAACGGCGCACACAAGATAGATTTAGGTTTATTTTTTTTGATGTATGGGTCATCTGGATTTTGGATTTTAGATTTTGGATTTTGCATTTCGCTAACCGCATCGTTGAGGACGATCGTTTCCTTTGTGCGGGCAACATAGTTGACGATCGATACGGGTAGGCGGTTTTCAATAGGTACTGACTGCAGCACCGCGACGTTATCAGAATCCACCACACCGCTGGCTTCTATTAACAGTTGACCCTCTTCTTTCCCTTGTTCTGTGTGGGAATGCAAAACTAGGTAGCCAATTTGTGCCCCAGCATTTTCGATAATAATTTTCATCAACTTGGAAAGTAACTTTTCCAGCAAAATTTCACCGGAAATCGCTTGCGATGCTTTTATTAATGTGCCGAAATCTAGAGTTCCAATTGCTGCGCTTGTAGTTGTCACGCTTATAGTTGTCGTGGGAATGGTAGTCAGGGTATTTGTCGATAATTTAGTAATTAAATGCGGATATTTTGACTCCAAATACTTCACCTTCGCTTGCGCTCCCCAACGCAAATAGCAGTAGTAGGCATCAGTCATATAAACTTGGGCAATTTTTTGTTTGCCTTTGCTTAACCAGAATTTAGCGGCTAATTCATGGGCTAAAGCTTCATTCTGAATATATTTATTTTCGCTGGCTGATTCAATTGCGCGATCGTAGTAGTCGATCGCCTCTAAATCTTGACCGGAAAGGCGAGCGATTTCTGCCTTTATCAACAGATACTTATGCAAATAATTTACCGGACAGTTATCTGCCCATATCTTCATTTTTGCTTCATTATCTGCCAGAATTTTCCTGTATTCTTGCTGCGCTTTTTCAGACGCTACAGAATAATGTGCGGTGAGGCACAATGAAGCATAAAAATAATGTTCGATTATATTATAAAAACCAGCACAGCTTCCCACTGTTTTTTCATTTTCTATCGCGAGTTGAGCGGCTTTGGCAAATTCACCTTGAATCAATAAAAGTTGTAACTTACGAGTGCCGTGCCAATGAATGCCAATATTAAAACCGCTCTCTTGCCATTCCTTTAAAATTACTGCTTCATCAAACAATTCATCTGGCGCGACAACTTCATTATCATCCAGCAAAGTGCGGATGGTGTTTTGCAAACTAAGATAGGAATAAAATATATTCCTATCGTTGATTTTTTGCACGCTAAACAAATATTTTTTGCTATCTTCATAAACTTCTGTTAATTCATCGCCGACTATGAACCTTGCCCATATTCTGTAATATATAGCCCAGACTCCGTAAATTAAATCCCCACATTCCAAACAGGCGATCGTCGATAAAGCGTAAAGCTCCACATTGTTTCTCAGGTGAACTTGATATGGACCGATCGTATGGGCAAAAATGTTGATAACCTTCCCAAGCAAAGTCCGTATGTTGAGCTTATTAATGAGCCGAAAACCTAGTTGTCCAAACTGATAAGCTAGTGGATATTGATACCGCGCAGCTAATATGAATCCATAGAGTATATATCCAAATGCAGAAGCCCCTACAACGCCATATGTCAGGGTAAAATTAACTATTTTAAAACTGCACCAATCCGACCAGTTTCGGTCTCCCATTAAATAAGCTGCTGCCCATAAATCCACTATCAAATTCATGCAAAGCCTCTTTTCATTGTCTTGACATTCTGGATCGTCAAGCAAGCTTTCCATGTTACGTTTCTGAAGCTTAGCGGCAACTTCTTCTGATTCTGCTGAAATAACAGTTAACAATTCTGTTTGAGAATTAGGTACGTCAATCCCCAAACTACGCAATCCATCTAAGCCCAAAGAAACGGCTTGACTAAATTTTCCTTGAGTCATACACAAATTCATGTATATTCTGTAAATTTCTAACTTGCTAAAATTAGATTTTGCTTGCTCTAAGGCAATAGTAAACAATTTTTCCGATCGCTCAAAGTTACCGCTTAAATACTCAACTTCTGCTCGTTCCTTATGCAGGGATAAACTTAATTCATACCGATCTGCCCAGCGATTTTTATCCAAAATATCCATACCTACAGTCAGATATTTTAGCGCTGCTTCATAAGCTGTCGCCGCTTTAGCTTTCTCACCAGCAATCAGATTTAATCGAGCAATTTTATCTCTTTCTGTTTGTGGGCTCACAAGTGCAATTCCCAGGTCGAGATGATCGACGATATTGAAGATTTTCTCCCCTAAATCTTGCGGTTGAGTATTTTGCAAAAGTAGGCGACCTATTTGTAAGTGAACGGCTTGTTTTTGTTCTTCATCAATCAAGGCATAAGCTGCTTGTTGGACGCGATCGTGCAAAAATTGATAATTTTGAATTAACAATTGATAATCCCACTCAGATGCAGCCAGAATTAAGGTGGACTGAACTGCCGGAGTTAAATTTTGGAAAACTTCAGCAGGTGATTTTTCGCAGATGATAGAGAGAGTATTTAGATCGAAAGATGCGCCTACACAAGCAGCTAAGCGCAACACCTGCTGCGTTGCATCTGGCAATTTCTTCAACTTCCCTATCATTAACTCCACGACATTATCAGTTATACCTACTGCCTCAATTTGATTGATATTCCATTGCCAACTTCGATAACGAAAATTAAAATTGAGCAGATTTTCAGCGTGCAACGTTTTGAGAAATTCATTGACAAAGAAAGGATTGCCCTCTGTTTTATGCACCACCAATTTTGCTAATGGTTTGACCGACTCAGTATCGCTGTGTAAAGTATCGGCAATCAATTCACCGATCTGCTGCATATTTAAAGGATTTAAACTTATAAAATTGACTGTTGCTCCTTTTTTCTGCAATTCATCAATAGTTATCATCAGAGGATGGGAAGGATTTACTTCATTATCGCGATACGCTCCGATCGAGAACAAATATTGCAATTCTACTTCCGTCATCATCAGTTCTATTAACTTCAAAGAAGCTGCATCTGCCCATTGCAAATCGTCTAAAAAAATGACTAACGGATGCTCCTTTAAACAAAAAGTTCGGATGAAGTTTTGGAACACAAGGTTAAAGCGATTTTGCGACTCTTGTGGCCCTAATTCTGGTACAGGTGGTTGTTTGCCAACAATCAATTCTACTTCGGGAATTACATCAATAATCACCTGACCGTTGGAGCCAAGTGCTGCTTCTAGTTTTTGTCGCCAAAGTTTTAGCTGTTCATCGCTTTCGGTTAAAATTCGCCGCACTAATCCTTCCAAAGCACTCACAACCGCAGAGTAGGGAACGTTGCGTTGAAACTGATCGAATTTGCCAGAAATAAAATAGCCGCGCTTTTCTGTAATAGGTTTGTGAATTTCTTGCACTAAAACTGACTTCCCGATGCCGGAATAACCTGCCACCAGCATCATTTCAATTTTGTTACTTGTCCGTTGTCCGTTGTCCGTTGTTAGTTGTTCCGTACCGCTGACTCGCTCAAATGCTGCCAGTAAAGTTTCCACTTCTCTCTCGCGTCCGTAGAGTTTTTGGGGAATTTGAAACTTGTCAGAAATATCTTGCGAAGCGAGGGGGAAAGAAAATATAAATCCATTTGTCTGTAGCTGAGACAAACATTCTTCTAAGTCTGCTTTAATTCCCCAGGCAGTCTGATAGCGATCTTCTGCATTCTTCGCCATCAATTTCATTACAATATCTGAAATAACCTGTGGAATTTCTTCATTTTTGAATTGGGAATTTTGACTTTTCACTTCATTTGGCTGTTTGGCAATGTGGCAATGCAGCAACTCTAAAGCATCGGTGGTCTCAAACGGCAGTTTTCCTGTGAGGAGTTCGTAAAAAGTGACACCGAGAGAGTAAAAGTCCGTGCGGTAATCCAGGAAGCGGTTCATTCTCCCTGTTTGTTCCGGAGATATATATGCCAAAGTACCTTCTAAAACATTGGGATTTTTCAGGGTAGGATTTTCGCGGGTAAAAATGCTGGAAATACCAAAGTCGATGATTTTTAGTTGCTGGGTTTCTGGGTTAAAAACTATATTAGATGGATTGATATCTTTGTGAATAATATTGGCTGCGTGAATATGACCTAAACTATCGGTAATAGCAACAGCAATTCGGATAACTTCAGCTAATTTAAATTTTCGCTGCTTCATCAACTTTTTTAGCGATTCCCCGCCAAAATCCTCAAAAATGATGAACATCGTTCTTTGATAGCTTTCTAATCCATAAGCTTTGGTGACACCATCAATATTAAATTTGCAGCTGATTTCATATTCTTGCTTGTATCTGCGAAGCTCATCTGGGGTGGGATAGTCTTGCTTCAGCACCTTGACGATCACAGGTTGGTTATCCTCCGCTCGGATGCCTCGGTAAACTTCGGAGTTGACGCTTTCATAGATGGGAGCTTTGATGGCAATGCCAGGAAGGTCTATCATAGTTTGGTTGTGTGACTTTAGGGATTAAGCTGCATACAATCTGGCACCCAGAGTAGATGAGAAGGATCGTAGCCTCTTTGTCGATATCTAGCGGTGATATTTTACAACCCGGATTGACGATCGACTGCTATTTGACGCACTATTTTTTTGGGTCAACCGCGTCTAACACCGCTTTTCTGCAAGGTAGGCAATACACCCTACTAAAAAAAGTATAGACTAATCGCGTCGCAGGCACAGTTAGCCTATACTCGTGTGAGAATAAACCTGAAGTTATTTGGCTCATGGGATGGCTTAAAAATATTGCCAACCGACAAGCGGGTTGACGGCTCTTTCTTATCAGACTATATATCAAGGATTACCATAGCCGTCCAACCGCGATCGCTTTTTCGCAATTCAAATTGATGTAATGTTACGGCTTTGACATCTACCCGCTGTTCGTGTCGGTTTGGATCGAGCTTTTCTCCCGTGGTAATCGCACTCAAATGATATAAGTTGTCTTTCTCCTCGATCTCAATTTGCTGCGCTCTCAGCAAAAGTAACTCGCTGTCTTTATAATAAATTAGTTCTTGTAAAAAATTGAAAAGCAACAAATCTAAGTCATCATTTTCTAAACTAAAACTTCGCGTTTCTCTTGGCTCTATTGCTGCCAAATTATCGATCATGGTGTTGATAGTTGCATCGCCTGCGGCTTGGAAAAGTTCTGGTAAATCTTTTCCATGAGCGCGAAAAGCAATATCCGCAGTGGCAACATCTTCCAAAAACTCATAATCCATAAGCTATTGCTCGCACAATTTTAATTGACTGATAATTTGCTCTTGGCGATCGCACACTTTTTTGCCGATGAAAACCAGTTCGGTTCCCTCTTGTTCAAACGGCTCCAAATCCCAACGTCCAGCTACAAAATTAAACAGATAATTTCCATCCGAAAATTTTACAAAACCTTTGGATCGATAAACATCTGTTTGTAGGAAGTTGGCAAATTCCTCAAAACGTTCGCTATTTAAAATGGCAGCAGTTTTGTAGCCGAAAGATTCAAATTCCGGTTGATGAACGTGGTGGGGTGGCGGTTGCACTCGTTCTCTACCAATACCAAACAGCAAATCTACATCTACCTGACACCTTTTTGTTCGCAAAATTGAGGCAATTTCGTTGAAGGAGTTGAGCTTTTTCTCTATCCCTTCTAACTCAGTTTCCGATACCAAATCAACTTTATTTAAAAGGATGGTATCTGCCGCTTCAATTTGCATCCTGCCGGTATGACCGACTTGCGGATATTTTACCATTGCGTCGGCATCGATGACGGTAACAACTCCATCCAAACGCACTCTGGTGAGACTTTCTTGAATATCAAAAACCAGCGCATCCGGTTCGGCAACTCCGGTTGTTTCCACTACAATGTTATCGGGATCTACTGTATCGACGATCTCGTTGACAGCAGCTTCAAATTCTCCCAGCAGGGAACAGCAGACACATCCGCCGCCAAGGTCTGCCATTTCCACATTTTTACCTTGAATGATTTTGGTGTCGATCGCAATTTCGCCAAATTCATTCATGAGAATCGCGATTTTTTTGGGAAAACTATCGAGGATGTGGCGAAGCAGAGTTGTTTTTCCGCTTCCGAGTGGCCCAGTAATTACTGTTAGTGGTGTTCGTACTTGCATAAAGTATCCTTTTTATGCTAACTATTGCGGGCGATCGCATATCTTTGTTAATGTTTGACATCGTGTCCGGTTGTATCGGTAGTACATGAGCGATACGGGAAATTGTCTCTTCGTAATCGAGTGTTAAATTTTTACCACAGATGAAAACAGATGAACACAGATGAACACAGATAAGAGAGCGATTTTTTTAGGCAACTGATGCAATCGGACATGATATGACAATAACAAAAGGAGATTCGATATCTATTTGCCAATTCTCATCAATAAATTCCATATTTTTATCATAAATCAAAATCACTTCGCCAATTTTTTTTTCTACCTCCCCGTGACTGGGTTTATCTTCTGAAGCAAGTTTATCAGCTTTGAGGACAAATTTCAGTTGTATCCATTCTTCTCTGTCTGTAACACCAATAGAACTGCTGATTACCTCAGCAGACAAGGAACGAGGCAACGTAATTTCTTCATAAAATTCATCTTTTTCATCCCAGTAACCCGACACTTTATAATTGCATAATTCGAGATGTTCTGTAACGAGCGCATTGGCATCAGTACTATCCACAAAATTTACCATTCTCCCTCAAATACAAATTCTTGTAAGTCAGGATGCTCGATCGTGAAGTCTCTAATTGCTTCAATCATTCCTATGTACCACTCATCGTTGCTTTCCGCTTTCAAAATTGCCAGTTTCTCTTCTAACTTAGGGATGTCACTGCGCGTTAATATTAGTACGTCGCAATCAGCTTCCCTCCAATCGTCAGTATATTCATAAATTCTGTTGGTAATCTTTCCTAAATTATCCTCTTGGGAATCTACATCTTTTACTAGCTTGTATTCACCAATTCCAAGTTCGTCATAAATTCTGTGCATTTCTGAGTTTTGCACGCCAAAACCGTACTTCCAAACGATCTTACCCTCGCCTCCCACGAAGCAATTTATGTATCTGCCCATGTTTCAATTCTCCAATTATTCTAAAATCTGAACATGAGCTATCCCTTAATATTGCCAATGGGAGTCAAGCGCACAACTTTTTTGCTAATTCCAGCTAATTCAGCCGCCTCAATCACATCATCGATATCTTTGTAAGCGCCTCCCGCTTCTTCCGCCAGTCCCGGCATTGAGGTACTGCGAACATAAATTCCCCGGCTTTCCATATCCTTCAAAAGTTTATCTCCACGCCAAGTTTTTCGCGCCTTGGTACGACTCATTGTACGTCCGCTACCGTGTGCGGTGCTGAAAAAAGTTTGGTCGCCGCTGGGTACTCCAACTAATAGATAAGATCCCGTTTCCATACTGCCGCCAATAATAACTGGCTGACCGATATCTTTATACCTTTCGGGAACATCTCCCATACCTGGGCCAAAAGCGCGAGTTGCGCCTTTGCGGTGTACGAGAAGCGATCGCTCTTTACCATCAATAATATGACGCTCTAGCTTAGCGGTATTGTGCGCGACATCGTAAACCATGTGCATACCGAGCTTTTCTGGCGATTTTTTAAATATGTCCGAAAACACTTCCCGAATGCGGTGCAGGATCACTTGGCGATTGGCAAAAGACATATTAATACCGCACTTCATGGCCGCAAAATAAGCTTGTCCTTCCGGAGAGTTGAAAGGCGCACAAGCTAATTCGCGATCGAGTATTTTTATGCCATACTTACTCTCCATTACTTTCAGAAAAATTTGCAAGTAATCTGTCGCCACTTGATGACCGAATCCCCGACTGCCGCAATGGAACATTACCACTACTTGATTCGGCATGAAAATTCCCAATCTTGCCGCTAACTCCGGATCGAAAATATTTTCCTCTTTCGCAACTTGAATTTCCAAATAGTGATTGCCAGAACCCAAAGTGCCGATTTGATTGAAACCGCGATCGATCGCCTTATCGCTAATTTTTGCAGAGTCCGCACCCTGAAGACAACCGTTCTCTTCCATCAATTCTAAATCTTCTTCCCAACCATAACCGTTGCGAACGCACCATTGCGCCCCTTCCTCAACTACTTCCCGAAAATCATTCCGCGAAAGCTTCACAAAACCCCTGCTTCCCACTCCCGCAGGCACTCTTTCGTAAAGCCTATCTACGATATTTTTAATATGCGGTTTAACTTCATCGTAGGTTAAATTGGTGACTAATAAGCGCATTCCGCAATTGATATCAAAACCGATCCCGCCAGGGGAAATAACGCCTCCCTGTTCTACATCCATTGCTGCTACGCCACCGATGGGAAATCCATAGCCAAAGTGTCCGTCTGGCATACACAAGGCGTACTTAGTTATTCCCGGCAGAGTCGCTACGTTGGTAACTTGGTCGTAAACCGCTTCGTCTAATTCTGCAATTATCTTCTCTGTACCGTAAATCCGGGCGGGTACGCGCATTCCTTCCTTGTAGGATACGGGAATTTCCCATACCGTATCGGAAATTCGTTCCAAAAATTCCTTTATAGCCATCTGTGTTTTAAATTGTTCTATTCTTATTTATTATGACTTGTCTGCTGTCTATGTTCAAGAACCCGCTCTTTGACCACCTCTTTCTTTAGAACTATCTTAAGGTAGATCTACTTCTGCCAAAAGAGTTACGTCCTTGTAAAGCAAAATTGTGATTATCAATACATTTATGAATGAACAAACTTTACCCCCTGTTCTGGATACAATTTTGAGCGATCGCACTACGCCGGATGCTGTTTTTTCTGATTTACTGCCAGCTTTGGGCGAGGTGTTAAAATGCGATCGCATTTTCCTTTACTTGTACAATCCCTACAAGGAAATTGGTAAAGTAGCTTACTGTTGGCGTCGCCTAACTGAGTATCCCGATGTCACTGAATACGACTGGAAAAAAGAACCCGCATCTTTACCCGATGAAGACCCTTTGTATGCCGCAGCATTGCGAACAGAACCATCTATTTTTGTGGAAGATATAGAAACAGCTAAACCCGAAGTAGTCAACAAAGATTTTGAACGCAAAAACTTCGGTCATCGCGCATTAGTCCACGCTCATTTATGTCAGGATGGTTTATTGTGGGGAATTTTGCAACCCTGTGTTTTCGGTCAACCTAGAGTCTGGAGTGAGTTGGATCGCTTTGTTATTTCCACAGTTACAGATAAAATCGTACCCCTAGCAGTTGACTATATCAAATCTACCCAGGTTTAATATCGTTTCCGCTTATGTCTGAATCATTAGGGCCCCTCTGTGGCCGAGAGGCCGAAGCGAAAAATGAACAATTTTACTTATGACGATAAACTATCGCCAAACAGGTTACAGATCCACAACTTAGCAAACTTATCATACTTCCATACATTAAAATCCAGTCGTTTTGGTAATACCCATATAAAACCCCGTTTAACTGGATAAAGTTAAACCCAAGAAAAGTTATTAAAGATACGTCTTTCGCACTTTTATTTTTAAAAATTATCAAGGCTTGTGGAATAAATAAACTGGCATTGAACACAAATCCTAATCCGAAAAAGAAGGTAACTATTTCTTTCATGGCGTTTGTCGATCGCTCAATAAATAGAGGACTGTCAGCGTCGCCAACAATCCCCCATTATACTCGCTAATTCTCTCCCCTATTCTTATCTACGCGCAGGGAAGCATATTGGCCTTTAATCTCTTGGTTGAAAAACTTACCTTTTGAGTTAGAATCTCGGAAAATTTTCCAAATTTCCCTCTCCACACCAAAGTATTGGTAGATTGTCCCGCTTATAAATTGTATTTGCAAGATTTGGCGGGATTCATCGTAGCCAATCGCGGATGCCATAGTCGATCGCACCGGTAGCATCGCGATCGGTTTCTCTCCTTTAACAGTGGAAAAGTAAGCGACTTCACTATTAGCGATATAGGCAATTTTTTGGAGTCCTTTATAAACCGTACTCGGTGCTGGAATCTCGACATATTCCTGTTCTCCTTCCCGGTCTAACAACAGTCCCAAATATCCTTCTGCATGACCGATCGCCACTATATTTTTCAGGTCAATACTGACTAACCGCATCGGATTATCCTGAATTTCTATAAAAACTTGTTTTGGGGAAACTTGCCTATTAAAATTATAGCATTTTCCTGTATAATCCTACCCTCTCGTATCCGCTAACATCCGATGCCTAAAACATTTGCGATCTTATCTGCGTTAATCTGCCTAATCTGCGGTTAAATTTTAACCAACAATGCCAACAGACAATCCAAGACATCATTCTTTCTCACCGATGCTAGCGGACAGGATATAATTTATGAATTACCCCGAAAGCTACACTACAAAAGCTGAGTCACACTAATCGGCACACCACCTTTTTCCAAAGATTCCGTCATAGCACGCAGAATTTGCACTAAATTAGCGCCCACCAAACCCGAAGAAACCGTTGAAGGCGCGTTCTGACTAACGCAGCTAAGAAAGTGTTCGCAAACTCGCTTTAAAGGTTCTCCCGATTCCAGATTCACAACTTCGCGGCTTTGATTTATAGGCTCGAATTTATTGCCCTTTTGCTCAAAAGTTCCGTGCTGTACAGTCAGGGGTGATTCTGTCAATAATTCATCAAAAATTAAGGTTCCTTGACTGCCTACAACTGCCAGACGCCGTTGCTTATCGGGATTCGACCAACACAGATGAATATATGCTTGAAATCCGCTGGGATAAGTCAGCGTCACCCATACCAAATCGGCTAATCCATTTTGCAGCCAAACGTTGCCAGTAGCTTGGACTTGAGAGGGAGTTTCCCCCAGCCAGCTATTGAAAATGGCGATATCGTGAATAGCTAAATCCCACATTGCATCGATATCCTGACGCACTGGGCCAAGGTGGGTTCTAGCAGCGTAGCCATATCGCAATTCTCCCAATGTTCCCTTTTGCATCACCGCTTGTCCGCCAATGACTGCGGGATGAAATAAATACGTGTGGTCTACCACAAGTTGACGTTGCTGTTGTTCTGCAAGGCGACAAAGTTCGTAGCACTCATCCGGGTAGAGAGTTAAAGGTTTTTCTGCCAGAACGTGATAGCCTTGCTGGAGGGCGTCAGCGATTAAGTTATAGTGGGTAGAAGCTGGGGTGACGATCGCCACAGCCTCCAGTTCCGGCAATTCTCGCACCTGTTCCCAATTAGTTGCCAGAACTACACTCTCATCTAATTGATAGCGCGATCGCAAAGCTGCCAACCGATCCAAATTCGGGTCTACCACCGCCACCAAAAGCGCTTGGGGATTTTCTAAGAAGTTTCGTACCAAGTGGACACCCCAACGCCCAGCCCCCAATACAGCAACTTTAATAGTCATTTGTCCCCCGATTTTGGATTTTGGATTTTGGATTTTGGATTAGCTTTGCCTTGAAAGGACAAAGCTTGAAATTTGGAAACATTTTTTGATGATTCCCATTTCAATGGGAGGCTTGAAACGCCTTTTTTTCGGTCATTAGTTATTCGTCAATTGTCTCCCCAGTGTATTCTTTCTTTTGACTTTTGACTTTTGACTTTTAACTTTTAACTTTTGACTTTTGACTTTTGACTTTTAAATTTTGACTTTCTACTGGCTACTGACTATTGACATTTTAATTTTTATTTGCTCAAAAGCTTGTTTCGCAGCAGCTTGTTCGGCTGCTTTTTTCGATCCTCCCTTACCTATTCCCCAAATCTCTCCCAGCACTTTGACAACTGCGGTGAACATCTGGGTATTACCCCGAACTTGCTTCATTTCCTTGATTTCATACTCTGGCAAAACCTTGTATGCGGCCTGGGTAAATTCCTGAAAAGCTGCTTTATAATTACGACGAGCCGGATCGGAGAGAATTTCTGCCGTTATCTCTTTAAAGTGCCGATCTAACCAAGGACGCACGAATTGCAGGCTGTGGGTGCTGAGGTAAAGAGCGCCCAAAACGGCTTCTAAGGCGTCCGCTAACCTAGTTTCCCGTCCCGCCGTATCTCCCGCTGCGCTCTTATCCATGAGCAAATAGTCTTCAAATCCATAACTATCGGCTATTTGCGCCAAGATGCGATCGCTCACCAATTCTGCCCGCAGAGCCGAAAAATCACCGACGCTGCTCTGAGGATAAGTTTCCCATAAAAACTCCGCCGCCGCGACGCGCACAACCGAATCTCCCACAAATTCCAGCCGATCGTAGTTATCCTCTGCCGAAAAAGTAGGATGAGTTAGCGCCAAGTCAAGTAACTGCCACTTAACTGGCGTTTTTTCAGGAAGTCCGAGCTTTTGAATCAAGGTTTGGAGTTGCTTTTGACGGCGTGGGTAGCTGAGATTCATGATGTAAAGGCAGACTTCTAGGAGTCCCTATCATTTTAGCTACATCGGTGAACAGCTCCTCTACCTCCACTAAGAGTTATTTTTGCACCGACAAAAATATAGCTAGGGACTAGGGGCTAGGGGCTAGGGGCTAGGGTAAGAACGGTCTAGAATCGACGGTTTGGTGGAATTAAGAATGACTTAAGCGCCTTGGCGACTGCTATAACTAAAAAAAATCACAGAGAAGAGAGTCGGACATAAGCCGGGTTCTGTTTTCTGACTGACGTGCAGCACAGAAGGCAGTTATCTATCTGGGACGCCTGTTACCAGACGCCTCTAGCGGTACCTAAGCAACGGAACCGGTAAAAGACCAACCGTAGTTCCTCCGACCTTGCTCCCAACCGGGGTTTACCGAGCCAGCGCCTCTCGACGCTGCTGGTGCGCTCTTACCGCACCTTTGCACCCTTACCAACCAATTTTGGATTTTAGATTTGAATCTAAAATCCAAAATTGGTTGGCGGTATCTTTCTGTGGCACTATCCTCGCGATCGCTCGCACTGGGCGTTACCCAGCAAGTCTGGTCTTTCGGGAGCCCGGACTTTCCTCAGACTGGCTTTCGCCAATCCGCAACCGCCTGCGCCTACTCTCTTCTTTTTTATTTTAGATTTTAGATTTTGGATTTTGGATTGAATGAGGGAATTGGGCAAGAGGGCATAGTTATTCTCCCGCTCCCCTCTCCCTCTCCCTGTTTCCCCTCAATCTTCTTTAATTGTGGAAATATTATCAAACCAACCCCGACGCCAGAAAAAGTAAACCAGACTGCCAGCAGTTGCAATCATCACAGCCCAGCACAGGGGATAGCCCCAGTACCAATTCAGTTCTGGCATATTCCAAGGCGATTTTTCTGTGTTGAAGTTCATTCCATATACACCAGCAATAAAAGTTAGGGGAATAAAAATTGACGAAATCACCGTCAGCAGCTTCATAACTTCATTCATTTTGTTACTGACACTGGATAAATAGACATCCATCAAACCAGAAGCCAGTTCCCGGTAAGTCTCCACAATATCCATCACCTGAACCGCGTGATCGTAACAATCGCGCAAGTAAATTCGCACATCGGGACTGATCAAATTGCTGCCATCTCGGATCAGAGAATTAATCGCATCTCGTTGCGGCCAAATGGCGCGGCGGAGGGCCAGTAATTCCCGTTTGATTTGATAGATTTTTTCAAGAGTGCGTCGCGTCGGGTTAAGCACAACTTCATCTTCTAGTTCTTCGATGCGCTCGCCGTAGGTTTCCAGCACCGGAAAAAATCCATCGATAATTGCATCTAAGAGCGTACAAGCTAAATAATCGGCTCCGCGCTGACGGATAGTGCCCTTGTTAGCGCGAATGCGATCGCGTACCGGTTGGAAGCAATCCCGCTCTGGTTCCTCCTGCACCGTCAGCAAATAATACTTCCCCAAAACAAAACTAACCTGCTCGCTGTAAAAACCAAATCCACTTTCCTTGGGCATCACCATACGAGCAATAATCACTAACTGGGAATCCACATCCTCCACTTTAGGCCGCTGGGGTACATTCACCACATCTTCCAGCACCAACGGATGCAAATTAAACACTTGACCCATTCTCCGCCAAATATCTTCATTTCCCAAGCCCAGCACATCAACCCAAGAAACCGACTCGGTATCCAAATAGGGAAGGCAAGCTTCCGGTGTCTGGACTTCAACGCGGGTCGCTTTGGCTTCGTTATAGTCAATCAAGACAATTATCGGTGGAGGGGCGTCTGCCTCAAGGTCGAGAGTTCCCGGTAGACTCCCAGGTTCGTCGTAGTTGAAATCAACATAAGATTCATCTTCATCTTCCACAACGGCTTGTGCAGCTAATCCTGAAGGTGAGAAATGTTTTTCTGCCATGCTATTTTTAGACGATACTTAAGCGCGATTCTATTAAATCCTGGGCGACAAAAGTGACATCTTTTACGCTCCAGCCCCGATTCCTTACCATAATATTGTGCAATACACGCAAATGATGACGATCGCACCAACTAAACTGATTCGCACCTGGGGTAGCTTGGATAAAGTCTTTATCCAAAACCAAGTCTTACAAATATCCGGCTGGACAGCTTCAATTAACGCAGGCTCTCTGGAAAGCTTTAAGGTTACCTGTGCAGGTAAAGAGTTGACCGAATTCGAGATGGCTTTGGAGATCAAGAGCCCTGATGTCGTAGAGGTTTATCCAAATCTAGAATACGCTCAAAAGGCTCGCTTCCGCATTCGCGTGCCTTTAGGAAAAGAAGACCCACAAGAGATTCGGGATTGCTTGATCGCTGTAACTCCCTTGTTTAAAGAAGGATGGGGAGGAAGTCTACTCCGCCTTGTCGAACCTTCTCTACCAATTCCCAGTTTAGAGCAGGGCGAATTGCTTGCCTGGATCGGCGCAGGCGCAGACGAATACTTTACCATTACATCTATTGAGTTTCTCGGCTACTTTTTACATAAAGCCAATCTCCTACCGACAGACTCCGTACTCGATATTGGCTGCGGTATGGGTCGCATGGCCTACAGCCTAGCTTACTACTTGGCTCCCACAGCTCGATACGAAGGCTTCGATATTATGGAGGAATTGATTGAATGGGCTAAAACAAATATCAGTTCTCGGTTTCCCAACTTCAATTTCCAACAGGTAGACATTTACAATCAACTTTATAATCCGAAAGGAACTTTGCCAGCGATCGAATTTGTTTTCCCCTACGATGACGAAAGTTTCGACTTTGCTTTTTTGGGGTCGGTGTTTACTCATATACCCGCTTGCGAAGTTCGCCATTACCTAGAAGAAATCTATCGAGTTCTCAAGCGTGGCGGTCGTTGTTTTTGTACTGTCTTTATCTACAACCAAGAGTCGGCAAAGTTGATTGCCCAAGGGAAAAGTTCTGCCGAACTTGTTTACCAAATTGATGATTACTTTGCTACCAGCGTGGATATGCCGGAGTATTTCACTGGCTTCCAGGAAGATTTGCTGATGGAGTGGATTCGCGATCGCGGTTTCACCGTCCAGGGTAAATATTACGGCTCTTGGTGCGGTCGCAGCGAACATACCAGCTACCAGGATATCCTCATTATCCAAAAAGATTGAACTTCTTGCTACGCAGAGTGGGGGAGTGGGAGAAACAACAATATTCAGGTGGAAAAACTAGAGGTAATCTTCGCAGCTGAAAAACCCGGTTTCTTCAAGAAACCGGGTTTTTCTGTGTCGAAAAGCGCTGTCTTAACGATCGCTCATCATGGATCGCCAAAATAGTGCTAATTGCTGATGAGAGATCCCTACATCATGCCGCCCATGCCGCCCATGCCGCCCATGCCACCCATATCGGGCGCACCGCCAGCAGGTTTCTTCTCTGGTTTTTCGACAACCAAAGCTTCAGTTGTTAATACCATACTGGCGATCGAACCGGCGTTTTGCAAAGCCGATCGCACAACTTTAGCTGGGTCGATAATTCCAGCGGCAATCATATCTTCAAATTTTTCTGCCAGTGCGTTGTAGCCGATATTGAATTCGGTGTCTCGCACTTTTTCCACAATTACAGAACCTTCTACGCCTGCATTATCGGCAATTTGACGCAAAGGTGCTTCCAGCGATCGTCCAATAATATCGGCACCGATCTTTTCTTCTTCGTTCAAGCTATTTTTAATTTCGTTAATTTTCTTGGACAGATGAATCAAAGTAGTGCCGCCACCTGGTACAATCCCTTCTTCTACAGCAGCTTTGGTAGCGTTGAGGGCGTCTTCAATTCGCAGCTTGCGGTTTTTGAGTTCGGTTTCTGTAGCTGCCCCTACTTTAATTACAGCTACGCCACCAGCAAGTTTGGCAATCCGTTCTTGGAATTTTTCTCTGTCGTATTCCGAGTCGGTTTCTTGCAGTTGTTTGCGAATTTGGCCGATTCGCTTTTCCACGTCTGCTTTGGTGTCTCCAGCGGCAACGATCGTCGTACTTTCTTTATCGATCGTCACTTTGCGTGCCACACCCAACATCTCCAGACTGATGGCATCTAAGCTGAGTCCGACTTCTTCAGAAATCATCTGACCGCCAGTCAGAACGGCAATGTCTTGCAGCATGGCTTTGCGGCGTTCGCCAAAACTAGGTGCTTTAATGGCAGCAGCACTTAATACACCCCTAGCTTTGTTCACTACCAAAGTTGCCAAAGCTTCCCCTTCTACATCTTCGGCAACGATCAGTAATGGTTTACCCAAACGGGCAACTCGTTCCAAAACGGGAATTAAATCCTGGATGGCGCTGATTTTTTTGTCGGTAATCAAGATGCGAACATCTTCGTATTCCACCGTCATCCGTTCGTTGTTGGTGACGAAGTAGGGGGAAATGTAACCGCGATCGAGCTGCATTCCTTCGACTACTTCCAGTTCTGTTGTCAGCGACTTCGATTCTTCAACGGTAATTACGCCGTCTTTGGTGACTTTCTCCATCGCTTCGGAAATCATTTGCCCGACTTCCTCGTCGTTACCGGCGGAAACAGTTGCTACTTGGTTGATGGCAGCACCTTCTACTGGCTTGGCAATTGCTTGGATTTCCTTCACCAAGGCGGCGATCGTTTTTTCGATGCCATGCCGCAAGGAAACTGGATTGGCACCAGCCGCGACGTTCTTCAAGCCTTCGCGAATCATCGCTTGGGCTAGAACGGTGGCTGTGGTGGTACCATCGCCGGCAACGTCCTTGGTTTTAGACGCGACTTCCCGAATTAGCTGGGCACCCGTGTTTTCTAAGGGGTCTTCCAGTTCAATTTCTTTGGCAATGGTAATCCCGTCGTTGACAATCTCCGGTGCGCCAAATTTCTTTTCCAGTACGACGTTGCGACCTTTTGGCCCCAACGTAATCTTAACGGCATCGGCCAGGGCGTTGACGCCCCTTTCTAATGCCCGCCGAGACTCTTCATCGAATGCAACTATTTTTGCCATCTTTCGTTTTCTCTCGCTTCCATTAGCCAATTTAGCACTCTGCGGATTTGAGTGCTAATCAAAATTTGGACATCGGGAGAGTGGGGGAGTGCGGGAGTGGGAGTGCGGGGGAGCGGGAGAGCGGGAGAGCGGGGGAGCGGGGGAGTGGGAGAGAAGGGAAGCAGAAGAATTAATATTTCCCCTTTTCCCTTTTCCCTTTTCCCTTTTCCCTTTTCCCTTTTCCCTTTTCCCTTTTCCCTCTTCCCCTAACCCCTAACCCCTAGCCCCTAATCCCTAACCCCTAATACATATTTGTAATTTTTTGTCAATAGTTTCCCGGATTCTAAATTCACTCAAACGGATTAACGGAAGTGGCGGGGATCGATCGGCATCTTGCCGCCACCTCATTTCCCAAGGAGTTCAGATATGACAGCAAGGTATAAAAAATCTACTGGAAGAAAAACTTGTTCCCATCGGCTTGACTCTATTTGCCCTATCTGTTGTATTGTTCCGCCGCATATGTTGAAGGAGATTTCCCAGAACGGCAACGAAAGTCAGCGTGCTTGGGCTTTTCAAACGTTGATGGTGTCGGAACAGTTTCGCGGACAGCGTAAGATATTGAGCCGTCTGTCGTCGATCGCAATGGCATCAGCTGGGGAGAAGCGCCGCACGATCTATGATGCCAAAAATGGCTCCGAACTTCCCGGTATGCTAATTCGCGGAGAGGGCGATCCTGCAACTGGAGATTTGGCAGCAGACGAAGCCTACGATGGTTCGGGTGCTACTTACGATTTCTACTATGAGATATTCGGGCGCAATTCGATCGACGATCGCGGTATGCGTTTGGACTCTACCGTTCATTTCGGTGTCAACTATGATAACGCTTTTTGGAACGGTAGCCAGATGGTATATGGCGATGGGGATGGCGAAATTTTTGAACGCTTCACCAAGGCAATTGATGTGATTGCCCACGAGTTAACTCATGGTGTGACGGAACATGAAGCCGGCTTGATTTATTGGGGTGAATCTGGCGCATTGAACGAATCTTTTTCTGATGTTTTCGGTTCTCTAGTGAAACAGCGCGTTCTCAATCAAACTGTGGATGAGGCTGACTGGATTATCGGGGCTGGTTTGTTTACACCCAACGTTAACGGAGTGGGGATTCGATCGATGAAGGCACCCGGCACCGCATACGATGACCCGGTGTTGGGTAAAGACCCTCAACCCGCCCATATGAAAGACATCTACAAGGGTTTTGAAGATAACGGCGGCGTGCATATCAACTCCGGTATTCCCAACCATGCCTTTTACCTCGCGGCAATGGAAATTGGCGGCTACGGTTGGGAAAAAGCTGGCAAAATATGGTACGTCGCCTTAAAAGATCGACTCCGCCAGCGATCGAATTTTAAAAGATCTGCGAATAATACGATCGCTATTGCTGGAGAACTTTACGGCGTTGAGAGTATGGAACAAAAGGCAGTCCGTCACGCTTGGCAACAAGTGGGAGCGATCTAAAGTCAAAAGTCAAAAGTTAAAAGTCAAAAAGAAGAGAAAGAGAGAATAGGGAAAATATGAGTTCTTCCACTCCCGACTCCCCCGCTCTCCTTCTCACCTTCTTAGCAATTTTAGATTTTGGATTTTGGATTAAAAGAATTTTTGGATTCATGCCCCGCCCCTTGTGGGCCGAACAAATCTAAAATCACAAATCTAAAATTTCCAAGCTGCGTCAAGAAAGTGAGCGCAGTCAATCCAAAATCGCAAATCTAAAATCCAAAATCGATTGACTTTTGCCTTTTGCCTTTTGCCTTTTTACTTTTGAATTCTATTTTTTAGCCATTCGAGTAGCGGCTTTAAATTAGCAGGCGCGGCTTGTTCGCCAACTACAACTGTATGTTGCCGATCGTCATCTTCCAAAGTCAGCTTATATTGAAAGCGATCGGGCTGACTGCTATTAGAAGTTATATTTGGGGCTAAATTTAGGAAATCGGCGGCGTCAAGTAGTTGGCGTAGCCGATTTGCTTCTTCTGCCGATAAAGTAGCGGTATCAAATACTTTTGTCAGGCGGATTCCGGCAAAACCGCCAGTACGTTCAAAAGTGATTCGCATAATGTTGTGATTTGTGATTAGTTAGCCGTCATTTGTCATCAGTCAAGCATAATCACCCCGATAATATCCACATCTACATAATTCTTGACTCAGTTCCGAACAAATGACAAATGACCGATGACAAATGACGCAATTACTTATGCCATAACCATACCACCATCTACATTAAATACTTGTCCGGTGATGTAGGAAGCCGCTGCATCAGCAGCGAGAAAGCGAATCATCCCTGCAACTTCTTCTGGTTGACCGTAGCGTCCGAGCGGGATATATTTCAAAATCTCGTCTGATTTGAGATTGCTGGTCATATCTGTGGCAATAAATCCAGGTGCAACCGCATTTACCGTAATACCGCGACTGGCAAGTTCTTTGGCAATGGTTTTGGTAAATCCAATCACGCCAGCTTTGGCGGCGCTGTAGTTAGCTTGACCGGGATTTCCCATTTGACCGGCCACGGAAGTAATATTAACAATGCGACCGGAGCGTTGTTTCAGCATTACTTTACTGACGGCGCGAGTACAGAGAAACACGCCGGTAAGGTTGAGGTCAATTACTGCTTGCCAATCTTCTGGTTTCATCCTTAATAAAAGGGTGTCGCGAGTAATACCAGCGTTATTGACAAGTACATCGACGCGACCCCACTTGTCCATTGTGGCGTTGAGAAGGGCGTCAACTTGGTCGGCTTTGGAAACGTCGGCTTGGAGTGCGATTGCATTACCTCCAACCTTAGTGATTTCTGCTACAACTTCTTCGGCTGCACCACTGGAACTGGCATAGTTGACAACCACGTTGGCTCCCTCAGTTGCTAAGGCTAAGGCTGTAGCGCGACCGATTCCCCGCGATGCACCTGTAACAATTGCAACCTGTCCGCGCAACCGCCGATCGTTCTCTGGCAATACTTCCATGTATGTCGTTGATTTGAATAACTGCGCTAACTATATTAAGTTGATTCGTACCTGAGACTCACAAAATTCTTTCGATCGATAATCTACGATTGAGTTAGCTTAATTCGCGAGAAGCCCCAGACTGATTTCTTCGAGATATATCGAGGCGAAGCCGAGTCCCCCAGGAAATCAGTCTGGGATGAATTGCGGCTCAACGGAGGTAGGGAGTTGACCAATTACACTGGAGCGGGAAAACGAGCAATCAGGCTTCTGACTAATTCTGATTTGGTCATGCCACGGCTAATTGCCTGTTGCTCTAATTGTCTCATCTTGTATCCAGTAATTCTAATTTCTAGCTTTTTGTCTTCCATTTTTGTCCAGACAATAGTTCATCCATACAATATATTGTTCTGTAGGTCGATAAACAGGAAAGTAAGCAAGTGAGAACAGCGTATCAGTACCGATTGCGCCCGACAAAACAGCAAGTTATTGAGCTGGATAGATGGCTAGCCATGCTGTGCGCTCAATATAACTACTTGTTGGCTGATAGGTTTGATTGGTACGAACGTAACCGTTCTCGCATCAATGCTTGTCCTCTGGTTTGCCACCTACCAGAACTTAGAGATAACCCCGACTATTACAGCCAGAAAAAGACTTTACCTCATCTCAAGAAAACTCATCCCTGGTATGGAGAAATCTACTCTCAAGTGCTTCAGGATGTAGTCAAGCGGGTCAAGGTTACGTTCGATAGGTTTCTCAAGGGAGACAATAAAGGTAAGTGTAGCGGGAAACCTAGATTTAAAACTCTTAATCGCTATCGCACCTTTACTTATCCTCAGATGAAGGAAGGATGTTTGCAGGGCAAACTTATTAACTTACCAATGTTTGGCAAAGTTAAGGTTGTTTGGCATCGTCCTCTGCCGGATGGGTTCAAAATCAAAACCGCATCTATTACCAAGAAGGCTGACGGCTTCTACCTAACGCTCTCACTAGAAGATAAAGCAGTTCCTGACATCAAACCAGATTTCAACCCAGATAAAATTACTGGGATTGACGTAGGGCTAAAGGAATTCTTAACAACTTCCGAAGGAGAAACAGTTGCCATTCCGCAACATTATCGCAAGTCTCAAAAGCGCTTACGGGTTATCCAGAAGCGGATATCACGGCGCAAGAAGGGAAGTAACCGTAGGGAAAGAGCCGTTAAGCAGTTAGGGAGACAACATAAGAAGGTTGCAGATAAGAGAAAAGATTTTCATTTCAAAACAGCTAATTGGCTGTTGTCAAAATATGACATAGTAGCGCACGAAGATTTAAATGTCAAAGGACTTGCTAACACAAGATTGGCTAAGTCTGTGTTGGATGCTGGGTGGTCAAGCTTCCTGTCGATACTCACAAATAAAGCTGAGAATGCTGGTTTGCTAGTTATCCCAGTAAGCGCCCATAACTCCTCACAAGATTGTTCCAATTGCGGCGAGAAAGTACCAAAAGAACTGCATATTCGGTGGCATGACTGCCCACTTTGTGGGTGTAGCCTAGACCGTGACCATAATGCAGCCATTAATATAAAAAATAGAGCGGTAGGGCAGTCCGTTCTTAAAGGTGCGATTCGTTCAGCCGAAATCCTTTACGGAGGGATGGCTGGCTTCAGTAGAGTAACCCAAAAGGTTGAGTATGCACTTTCATCCTCTGCTGA